>JAFTXB010000249.1 GCA_017461825.1 Clostridia bacterium | reverse complement strand
GTAGGTCAGATCCTGTTTCAGCTTCATGTTGTTGCCGGCTACGTTTTTAGTGGTGTCTGCAATCAATGCCTTGATCGAAGCCGCATCGGTGACCTCGTAAACGGTGCCGGACTGGGTGGGTTCCTCAGCAGCAAATGTTACGCCAAGGGTAGAAACCAAGGTAAGTAGCATGGTAGCTGTAAGGATAACACTTAAAATTTTCTTTTTCATGTTGTTTTTTTCCTTTCTTTTTTTGTGAGTTACCGCATTTTTTATATCGCAATGGTACGGTTTTAATCATTTAATATTACCGCAGTACGTAACGAATCCTTCATTTTCGTAACGTAAGCTTCATATAAAAAAGAAAGTCCGCCGCGCCAAAACGAATCGTATTTTTCGAAACATTACTGTGATCATGCCTCCATTCATGATAGAATTTGTAATGTTTCAATTACATTATAATCTTTCACGGATGCAATTTCAAGACATATTATTACGAAAAAGTTTCGTAATAATAGTGAAATTATCCAAGACACTTGATATTTTCACGGATTTGTGATAATATTATGACAGATGAATTATCAAGCAATTTGAGAGGTGTTTCTATGAACATGAAATCAATTGCCAAGCAGGCAGGGGTATCGCTGTCCACAGTGTCAAAGGCTTTTTCGGGAAGCAAGGAGATCAGCGAAAAAACCAGGCAACATGTATTTGACGTGGCAAAGCAGCAGGGACTTTTTGATACCTACAGCAAAAATACATTTCATAAAAAGGTGATCGGGGTGATCTGCCCTGAATTGATCAGTGATTATTACACGGCGATTCTGACAGCTTTGAACAGAGAGATAGAAGCGCATAATTGTATTATGAATTTATCAATCAGCAATTTTAAAGCAGAACGCATTGAGGAGCTGTTTTCTTATTATTCGGCTTACTGCAACGTAGATGGAGTGATCGTTATTTCGGCAAGGGGCGATCTGAAAAATCCGCAGTTGATACCGGCGGTAACTCTTCTTTCCTACGGGTTGTACGAAGGCTTTGATCGGATCAGCTTTGATCTCTATTCGTCGATAGAAAAAGCTGTTTTCCTGCTCAAGGAATTGGGACACAGAAATATTGCCTTTTGCGGAGAAGGCTTAACGCTCGAACGGCTTTCCTCCTTTGAAAAAGCAATGAGAAAGGCAGTTCTTCCCATACACAGCAAATGGGTAAGAACCAGCTCGAAACGGTTTGAGGCGGCGGGTGAGGAAATTGTACAGGCATGGTTAGCAGAAGGAGCGCTTCCCACTGCGATCATTGCGGCGTACGACTATATTGCGATCGGTATGATCAAAACGTTAAAGAAAAACGGGATTCGCATTCCCGAGGATGTTTCTATCATTGGTATCGACGATATTCCGCTTGCGCCCTATTTGGAAAAATCGCTTTCGTCGATCCGCACGCATGCGGAAGAGATTTGCCAAAAAGCCGTGGAGATCATTGTCAAGAAAATTGATAACCAATACTATAGGAGCAGACAAAATATTATTATTCCTACAGAGCTGATTATACGTGAAAGCATAGGTCCCGCGCCAAACTAAAAAGTGGAGTTTCGGTGCTTGTTAAGGGGGAGGACATTCCCAAAGTCCCCACGTTACCTTTTTTTGAAAGAATAAAAGCCGTTACATACCTATACGGACAAAAACAGAGCAGAAATCTGTTTGTCTATGTAGGTGATGTAAATCATATTATCAAACGAACTGAATTTGATATTGAATAATAAAGAATAAGGCGGTGGAGAAATCTGTCGCCTTATTTATATATTACGGTTGAAAAGGGAGAAAAATTATGGTAGGGCACACACCTGCCGCCCATATTTACCACGGGTAAGCTGATTAAAGAGAATGGCGGAGTGAAGCTCCCGTTCTGTCTGCAAGTTCACTATTTTTATATCTCAAATAATTTATCAACGGTGTTTGAAGACGTTATCAAAAAGATCACCGCGCGCAGTGCCGACATTGCAAGTTTTACAGGCTATCAAAAGAGCTGTATCAATCAGTTTGCCGAGCTTTACGCCCATGTGGAAAAGCGTGGCTTGTGTCATAAAATATTCAAAACGATTGAAAATGCCTGAAAATTGTGCTATAATATAGCTGATTAATCGTATCTTCGCCAATGCTTTAACAATAGCGTAAAAAAGAGAACATCATGAGAACGAGAAATATTGGAACGCATCCCGCAATCGGGATCCGTCCTATCATAGACGCGCGTCGCCACAAAGCTCTTTGAAGGAAAACTGCGCTATGCCGACGGCACATCCGTGCGCGTTGTCATCGCGGATGCTATCATCGGCAGAGTAGGCGAGGCCGCTTATGCCGCTTACGGAGCGAAATTAAAAAAACTGATTTCTAAGGAGGAAATAACCTTGAAATATGTAATTGGAATCGACTACGGAACGCTTTCGGGCAGAACTGTACTTGTTGACCCCGAGATGGGAAAAGAGGTTGCCGAAGCAACATTGGCCTATGCCCACGGTGTGATGGATGAAACGCTGCCATGCGGCAAAAAGCTGCCCGCAAACTACGCGCTTCAACATCCCAATGATTATTTGGAGGTGTTAAAGCTGACGGTGAAAGAAGTACTCAAGCGCGCCAAGGTGTCGGCAACCGACGTCGTTGGTATCGGAATCGACTTCACCGCCTGCACCGTTCTTCCCATCGACAAATACGGCACACCGCTTTGCATGAAGGAAGAATACGAAGCCGAGCCTCACGCCTACGTCAAGCTGTGGAAGCACCATGCCGCACAGCCCGAAGCAGACGAGATCACGGCACTTGCAGAGAAGAGAGGCGAGCCTTGGCTACCC
>JAFTXB010000248.1 GCA_017461825.1 Clostridia bacterium | reverse complement strand
TCATCGCCCCCAGCAAGCCGAACAGAATGACTTCTTTGAGATTCAACTTCACGGTTTTATTTTTCGACCTTAAAGGTGTAGGTCGCACCCGCTTCGATGGTCGTGGTATCCACACCGCTCACAGCGTATTCGCCGTTGACGTAGAATGCCCAGTAGGTCTTGTCCACGTCATAGTCGGCGGTGATGCCGTTGACCTTTTTGACGTACAAGCCGTAAGCACCCGGCTCGCCCTCAATTAGGTTCAGTTCCTGAAGTGCCTCACCCACCAAGGTCTTGTCGGTCTTGATCTCAAACTTCGTCTCGTTCCCGTCCTTGTCGACCACGGTGAAGTTGAAGGTCGTTTGCCCCTCGCCGAGCTTTGTGACGTCACTCTTTGGGGTTTCGGTAGACGTGCCTGCATCGGTCGAGGTTTCCGCCGTGGAATCGGCGGGGTCGTTTTTGTTGGCGTTACAACCGCTTGCAATGAGTGCCATAGCCGCAATCAGCACCATACAAAGGATGAACGACAACAGCTTTTTTGCGTTTGTCTGTTTCATGGTTTGTAAAACTCCTTTATATTGTTTTTTGTTGTCCTCTCTTCACCGGCGCTCGCGGTATCAAATCAAGGCAATTGCCACCCAAGTATTTCGACTCAGCGCACCGCTATCCGCCTTCTCGGATCACTCCAATGGCTACGTCCCCAAATGCGGCTTTGGGTGAGGATAACGACAGTATCAGCGCTTCACGGCGACGGGCTCGTACAGGAATTTCACCTGTTTCCATGAATGGCAGGGTTATTATAGCACACTCCAAACAAATTGTCAAGTGAAAAAGAAAAAAACTCCGCGCTTTGAAAAACAATGTCATTTAGTTAAGGAAAAACTTCTTTACTCTATGTTTGTACAAACTTTTGTAGGGATCGGTCAAGACCGTTCTCACATTGGTTTGATCTTACATTGCGATTAAAAGCTTACCTAAACGGCATTGCTTTGTAAAATTACGAATTTTTTATTTTGACAATTCCTTGCGCTTGTTTCTTCTGACGCGATTGATGTGGCGTTCAAAATTTCCGCTCTCGATAAGTCGGGCGAGCACGAGCTGCTCAAAAGTGGGAACGGTACACGAATAAAAGCCTAATTTTTCTGTAAATACGGGCACCAATTGACGGGGAATCACCATATAACCCACTCTCAACGCAGGTGAGATCGTTTTTGAAAAAGTGTTGAGATAGATAACATTGTCAAGCGGAGACAGCGAAAACAACGTATCCTCGGGCTTAGTGGAAACCGAAAACTCCGACTCAAAATCATCCTCAATAATAAACCGTTCCCCCACTCCCGACCAGCGGATATACTCGTGACGCTTGCTTGCCGATGCTGTAACACCGGTTGGATAACTGCGGTACGGAGTGGTATGTAAAACGTTGGCGCGGGTGCTAAACAACGCCTCGCTGTCAATTCCCTCCTGCGTAAGAGAAAGTGCTTCATACTCAACCTCCTGCGCGCGGTATACCTGCTCAATTTTTTTGTAGGACGGCGATTCGATCCCATAGATACGTCCTCTGCCAAGCAGCCCGATAATCAAACCGTAAAGATATTCGGCACCCGATCCAATCACGATCTGCTCGAGCTCCACCGTCATTCCGCGATTTCGCGCGAGATAATGCTTCAACACTTCACGGAGCTCTGTACGCCCCATGTTTGGAGATCTTTCCAAAACGATTTCTTCATAATCGGTAAGAACAGCACGCATGGTTTTGCTCAATACCGAAAACGGAAAATCGGGATATGCGTGTCCGATGTGAGTAAAACGCGCATGTGTTGCGCGTGTCTCGACAGATGCCGCAAAGCCGTCGTTTTTTCGAAAGATCACAAAAAAACCGCTCCGCTCCCGTGCCTCAACATAGCCCTCATCACACAGCAACATATAGGCATGTTCTACCGTCACGGTGCTCGTTTCGGTTTCGTCGGCAAGCAGTCGTTTAGATGGAAGCTTTTCGCCAAATGAAAAGATCCCATTAACAATATCCTCCTTGATCTGCCTGTAGATTTGAAGATATGCGGGTCGTTGGTTCTTATCAACTTTATATTTCATCTGGTTATATAATCTTCTCCTTTTCTGACTATTTTAATATCATCAGAAATATTATATAATATTTTTATCAAAAAGGCAAGTGGAAATGAAAAATTTCTTAAAACAAGGAGAATACTCATGTCGTACAAAAAGATTTTAACAATTCAAGATATCTCATGTGTCGGTCAATGCTCGCTGACGGTTGCCCTGCCGATCCTCTCGGCTTGCGGAATGGAGACCTGCATTCTGCCCTCTGCCGTTCTATCCAGCCATACGGGTGGGTTTCAAGGCTATACCTTCCGCGATCTCACCGACGATATGCCTGCCATCCAAAAGCATTGGCAAAGTGAAAATATCCGTTTTCAAGCGATCTATACGGGATATCTCGGCAGTATCAAGCAGATCGAATACGTAAAGGATATTCTTTCCACAATGGGTACCGACGACTGTGTCAGGATCGTTGACCCCGCAATGGCTGACAACGGAAAGCTGTATTCCATATTCGACGAAAAGTACGTAGAGGCTATGAAGCCCCTATGCGCTTCTGCCGATATACTGCTCCCCAACATTACCGAGGCGTGCTATCTTTCGGGGGCGGAATACCGTGAGACCTATGATGAAAGCTATATCACAGATCTGCTGGATCGGCTTGCCGAGCTTGGCGCAAAAACGGTCGTTTTGACGGGTGTTGGATACACCCCCGAAAAAACCGGTGTTGTGATATATGAAAACGGAAACGTCAGCTACTACGAACACAATCGCATTGCAAAGGGCAGTCACGGAACGGGAGATGTCTACGCGTCTGCTTTCACGGGTGCATATATGAACGGCAAAAGCTTATTTGATTCGGCAAAGATCGCGGCTGATTACACGGTAAAATGCATCGAGAATACCCAAGGCGATGCCGATCATTGGTACGGCGTAAAATTTGAAACCGCCCTGCGTGATCTGATGGATATGCTTGCATAATAAAAACAAAACCGATAAGAGGGATACCATGATTGAAACGAAACCGATCACAAGAATACAGTTTCAACCCATCGTTTTACAGGACAAAACGCTGTACGAAAGCTATGCGACAGACGGAAATGAGCGCGGTTGCGAATTTTCCTTTGCCAATTTGTATCTGTGGGGGCGGCAAAAGCTTGCCGTTGTCCACGGTCATATCGCACTGTTTTCTCAGTTCGATCGCCGCAGCGTTTATCCCTATCCCGTCGGTTGCGGAAACAAAAAAGAGGTCCTTGATGCCATTATCGCCGATGCGCGTGCAAGAGAGATCCCCTGCCGCATTACAGGGCTGGGCGAACAGGCAAAAAAGACCTTGGAAGAGCTTTATCCGGGAGAATTCCGTTTTCATTGTGACGAGGGCTCCTTTGACTATGTATATGCAATTGACGATCTGGCAGATTTGAAGGGCAAAAAATATCACGGCAAACGCAATCATTTGCATCGCTTTAAAGAAGCCTTTCCAAATTACACGGTGCAGCCGCTTGAGGACGCGAATATAAAACAAGTCAAACAAATGGTTGCCGACTGGTACCGTGTTCGCTTGGAAGAAAACCCGAATAGCGACTACCTTATGGAGCAGGCGGCGCTTGAAAAGGCATTTCGCGATTACCGCGAGCTGGAACTGGATGGCTTGGTGCTTTTGAACGGTGAGGAAGTTTTGGCGGTTACACTTGCCAGCCGCCTGTCCGAAGATACTATGGATGTCCATTTTGAAAAAGCACGCCCGGATGTTAACGGTGCTTATACCGCCATCAACTGTGAATTTGCGCGCTATATACGAAACAAATACCCAAAAGTCCTCTTTTTAAACCGTGAGGAGGATATGGGGCTTGAGGGCTTACGCCGCGCAAAACAAAGCTACCGCCCCCATCATATGGTGAAAAAATGTTGGGCATGTCTTTTGGAGGACGGCTATGACTATTGAAACACCGAAACAGAGCTATATTCCCGCGCTCAAAACACTGTGGCAGGAAGCTTTTGGAGATTCGGATGCATTTTTGGACATGTTTGAAAAAACAGCCTTTCACAGTGACCGTTGCCGCTGCGTTACGGAAAACGGCGATGTTGTTGCGGCACTTTATTGGTTTAACTGTTCGTATCATAGCAAACAAATTGCCTATCTGTATGCCATTGCCACTCTAAAATCTCATCGCGGACAAGGGCTTTGCCGTGCGCTGATGGAGGATACGCACAGGCATTTAAAAGAACTGGGCTACCACGGTGCCCTTTTGGTACCCGGTAGCCCAAAGCTATTTGATTTTTACAAAAAGATCGGCTATCAAACATGCAGTTATCTCAGCGAAATACGTTGCAAGGCTTCGGCAGATACTGTAGCAATTCGGCAGATCGGTGCAAAGGAATATGCCATACTCCGCCGAGCACTGTTACCGAAAAACGGAGTTGTGCAGGAAAATGAAAATTTGGATTTTTTAAAACAGCAAGCCGATTTTTACGCGGGAGACGGATTTTTACTGACAGCCCGAAGCGAGGCGGATGTGCTTTACGGGTTGGAGCTGTTGGGAAACAAGGATATCGCACCCGCTATCGTGCATAGCTTAAACGCCTCCCAAGGTCTTTTTCGTGTTCCCGGAAACGGTATTCCCTTTGCCATGTTCTATCCTTTGGATGATACCGACACCATCCCGCCTTCTTATTTCGGTCTGGCATTTGACTGATGTTATTTTAACTTTCGAAGCTTTGACCTGTTTGCAATGACAATGAGCTTCATGGAACTGTCCAATTTCACAGTTGGATCAATATCGGTCTCCACCCCATGGTTCATACGGATCGCAATAACATTGATCCCATATTTTTTTCTCAAGCTCAATTCGATCAGTGTTTTTCCGATCCATTCTGTCTTTATGTCAAGCTCTATCAGCGAAACATCATCGGAAAGTTCGATCATATCAACAAACCCCGAGCTTAGCAGGTTTTTGGCAAGCCTTACTCCCGATTCATTTTCGGGAAAAACGACCTTATCCGCACCGACCTTGCTCAAAATTTTTCGGTGCATTTCATTTGCGCATTTTACAATAACGGTCTTTACGCCAACTTCCTTACACAGCATAACCGCCATAACGCTCGCCTCAAGATTATTCGCCATTGCAACGATCACAACATCGACATTGGCAATACCAAGCTGTTTTATGATCTCCGCATCGGTAATATCCGCGCATTTACAAAAAGGAATTTCGGATATTGCGGAATTTACGATCGTTTCATCAAAATCGACAGCCAACACCTCTGCGCCGCTGTTCACAAGCTCTGTTGCAACAGCTCTTCCGTACCGTCCAAGACCGAATACAGCATACGATTTATGAATACCCATATCTACTCCCCTATCCCACACTGATATCCTCTGTGGGATTTTTTATATTGTTTGTTGTTTCTTTTTTGACATGAAATGCAACGGCAAGAGAGATCGGACCCACTCTTCCGAAATACATTGTGGCAATTATGATCAGCTTTCCATACAAATTCAAAAACGGAGTCAAATTTCTTGTCAAGCCTACGGTTGCGGTTGCGCTCACTGTTTCATAGAGGATGTCCATGACAGGTGCATCGGTAACAGCCGCCAGCAAAACGGTTGACATAAACATGATAATAAAAGACATGCAAACTACGGCAACCGCCTTGCGGATGATCTGCTTGGATAGATTTCTGTGAAACAGAGACACCTCGTTTTTGTTTCGAATTGCCGAATACGCCGTTGCAACCAGCACGACAACGGTAGCGGTTTTGATTCCTCCTGCGGTTCCGACAGGTGAACCGCCGATAAACATCAGCAAAAGGCAAACGATTGCCGATGAATTTGTAAGGTTTTCCTGCAAAACCGTAGCAAATCCTGCGGTTCTGGTAGTAACCGATTGGAAGAATGAGACCTGAATTTTATCGAAAAGTGAATAGTTTCCTATTGTCAACGGATTGTTATATTCAAAAGCGAGAATGGCAAGTGCTCCTGCGACAATAAGAAACGCGGTTGAAGAAAGAACGATCTTGCTGTGCAATGTCAATTTACCAAAGCACCCGAGTTTTTGTGTCTTTAGCTGTTTCAAAACCCGTATCACATCCCACCATACGATATATCCGATACCGCCAAAAATGATCAACAGGCTTGTTACGGTATTGATAATTGGATTTTGCGCGTAATTACAAAGACTGTTTTCCGCAATGATATCGATACCGGCGTTGCAAAAAGCAGAAACCGAATTGAATACCGATATCCAAATTCCTTTTGCCCCAAATGCAGGAATGAATACGGTCATATACAAAAGCGCGCCGATCCCTTCGATCAAAAACGTCCCTATCATTACCTTTTTTACAAATGTGCCAAGCCCCGACAATGTATTGAGATTAAAGGCGTCTTGTATCAATTGGCTGTCCTTTAAGCCTATCTTACGGTGCGTTGCAACCATCAATGCCGACAGGACCGTAATGATACCCAGCCCCCCGACCTGAATCAACAGCAAAATAACGACCTGTCCGAAAATGCTCCATGTTGTAACTGTCGGAAGCGTTACAAGCCCCGTTACGCAGGTTGCCGTAGTAGCCGTAAACAATGCATCGATATAAGGAACAGCCTTGCCGCTCTGCGTGCTGAACGGACACGCAAGCAAGATACTGCCAAACAGTATGACAGCAAGAAAGCTAAACAATATGATCTGGGTGGTCGAAAAGGAAAAAATCTTTCTTTTTTTCATTGTTGAGCCTCAAAATCCTTTTTTTGATTATTATATCATAAATTTATGAATAATTCAACACTGTATGAGGTGATAAGTTGCGGTAACACGATACATATACCGCGGAAAAGCAGCGAAACCGGCTCATTTCAAAAACCAAGGAGCGCCTTTATGTTCGTGCTGCATAAAATCGGCGGCAAGCATTGATTTCAATTCTTTTTCTTCCACGCCTTTCATATCCCGGCCGTATTCCAACAGGTAGCGAAAGGCGTCGGGTTGAGAAATTTTTTGAAGGGGGCGCGTGTCGTTCGCCGACAGATAATCGGAAAGCCCCTCCCAAAAGGCAAACGGAGACCGCATCAAGGGTGTTAGATACCACAGCGCATGCGCAAACCGTCCGCTTTCGAGATACCGCTCCAGCACTTCGGCGATCCGCATAAGCTTCTGCATCTCAGTGTAGGACAGCCATCGGCTCTCCAACACCGTATACGGCGGACAGGCAAGCGTTTTGTAACCGTACTCTTCACGTTTTTCACGCAACGCCGTCCCGTAAAGCAATTTGAGAAATCCCAACTGCAAAAGATCACAGCACCCATACGCATCGTCAAACGACTTTGCAAACCGCGTATAACCCTCATACGGCAATCCGGCGATCAGATCCAGATGCACGTGAATATTTCCCATCGCATACACCCGTCGCACGGCTTCGATCACACGGATAGGATCAATATGCCGCGACGATGCCGCAAGCGTCTCGGGATTGGTGCTTTGAAGCCCGAATTCAAGCTGGATCTTCCCTTTGGGAAAGCGTGAAAGGATGTCAAAGCTTTCCTCATTCAACAGCGACGCGCACACCTCAAAATGATAGTGCTTTGTAAAGCGTTCATCCAACAATTCACGCCAGATCGCGTTCGCCCGTGCAATATCGGCGTTAAAGGTGCGATCAACAAATTTGATGATCCGAAAATCTGTGTTCAGCCGCTCAAAGGCTTCCATATCCGAAAGTGTCTCCGCAACGCTCTTCATACGCACACCGCGCGTCGCCGAAGAAAGACAGTAGGCACAAGAGTACGGACATCCGCGTGAGGATTCGTAATACAGAATTCCACCCGTCGCCTCGCCGTCACGGTAGAGTATTCCCCGTCCCGCAATAGAGACGTCTCGCCCCTGCATCATTCTTGGCAGGGGCTTTTTTTGCGCGATCAGATCACACACCTCACAAAGCGCATCTTCTCCTTCACCGCAAACAATGCAGTCGATCCACTCCATCTGCGCAAACCGCTCGGTACCATACGATACCTCCGGTCCCCCCAGCACCGTTTTGCTTTCGGGTAAAAGACCTTTCAGAGTTTCGCCAACCGTCAGCATCGCGTCAAGATTCCAAATGTAGCAGGAAAAACCATAAATATCGGCTTTTTCTCGGTAAAGCCGCTCAAGAATATGCGAAGTACGGTCGCGGAGCGTGTACTCAATCAAAACCACCTCATGCCCTTTTGCTGCCAAATCCTCACGCAGGCAGCGAAGCGCAAGACTCGAATGCGACCATGAGCCATTGAGCGTAAACAGCACTACCTTCATACCCATCCTGCCTTTCTTTGCAATGTCCTTTATATTATACCATAAAATCAAAAATTTTGCAAGTCAAACAGCTTTTCACAAAACGATTTCGTAAATTTTTCCTTAGCATCAAAGTCCATTGCCGAGATATAGATCTCCTCAAGCCGAAAATGTGCTTCTCTCACACGCGCCAGCGACTCCACAGCCCCATCAAGCATCGCGCGCCGCATCCGTTCGGCATGGTTTAGCTCTTCCCGCACATCCCGCATTCGCCATGTCTCCAAAAAACGACGCATGCCAACCGCCTTGTCATACGGCGCAAGCTCTTCCTCGCTCCCCACCGCAAATACCACTCCGCAGTTACAAAACAGGATCGCGTCAACCGCGTCGGGATCGATCGGATCATGCGAAACACGGATCGCTTGACGCCGCTTCACCGCAATCTCCCCAATCGCCCCCATCAAATACCGCGCAATTCCGCGGCAGTCGGTAATCAAGACACGTCGGCTCGCCTGCATAAATAAGCTGTCAAAACCAACCGAGCCCTGCATCCCAATAGAGCGCATCAGCGACGGGCGAACCGAATACCCGCTCCCCATCGGAATGTCGCGCAAAAGCTTTTCGGCATACTCAATAATCGCTTCACGCCGAACAAATGGCTCGATCAGCTCTTCCCGAACCGAAAGCATTTCTCCCGCCCCGGCAAGATAGCGATAGGCGAGACGGTAAGCGGCAGATTTTTGTGCATTGAGCGCGTCAACCTCATCACGCTTTTCCGCCAAGGCTTCGGCATGCCAAAATGCGCCAAGGTTCACGATCTCCTCCCGAACACCGGGCCTTGACGGTTCATACACATGGGGCGCAGTCGCATCAAGAAGAGCAATACACGTCCTCTCCCCCGTCATAATCACCCCATCAAGCGAATCGGGATCCGACGAACAATAGATGTACTCGGCACGCCATCCCACACGCTCACCGACCTCGGCAACATCACGCATAAACCGACTCTTTCCGGTTCCCGGACCGCCTTTAATGGCGTATAGTCGACCCACGCGCGCATCGTCAAAGCATTGGCTGTAATAGCTGAAAAAACCGTTTTTGCTGTTGGAGGCAGCAAAATACGCGTCCTCTTTTCCTTTGGATCTCATCATAAAAAGCCTCCTTTTTTTGCTAACAGCGTATGCGCGAGATCGGCTTTTCGTTCGCTTTTGGATAAAAAAAGTACTATCTCCAAAAATCCAAGCATATAGTAAACCAACAGACAACCTATCCCGAAAGCGAGACCAAACCTGCAGATCATCCATCTCATCCGCCCTCCGCTCCACCTTCCTCCACCGCTGGAGACGGTGTTGCCGCTCCGACTCCGCCATGCCATCACACAATGCAACGCCCCCACGATCGAAGAGCTGAGATTACACAGCGGAAGGCTCACAACCGTAACATCTTGCCAACATAATTATTCTGTAGACATTGTTCTGCGGGAGGATGATCTCGCGGAGATCCTTAAAAAAATGTGTGCCGATTCACTTTATGCTTACAGTGAAAGCATCTGCAAGGGATACATCACCATGGAGGGCGGGATCCGCGTTGGCGTTTGCGGAACAGCCGCAATCGAAAACGGACGTGTCATCGGAGTGCATCACGTCACGGGGCTAACCGTCCGCATCCCACACAGCGTTACCGTCAACACCGATATTCCCATGTTTCATATTCTGTCCAACGGTGCTCCGCAAAGTACGCTGATCTATGCCCCTCCCGGTGTCGGAAAAACCACTCTGCTGCGTGCCATAGCCGAGCGTGCGGCATCCGCGGAATACAGCATCCGTACCGTCATCGTGGACACACGTGAGGAACTTGCTTTCGGATTGGACAAGGAAGAACTTACCCTCGATATCTTAAAAGCCTATCCGCGCGGACTCGGCATTGAGATCGCGGTCCGATGCATGGGGGCAGAAATGATCGTTTGCGACGAGATCGGAAATGAGGAAGATGCCGATGCCATTCTGGCGGCAGCAAACTGCGGTACTGCCATCGTCGCGTCGGCTCACGCAAAAAAACTTTCCGAGCTTCTCCAACGCCCCGCGTTTGAACGGTTGCATCGCGCTGAGGTCTTTCAAAGCTATCTGGGACTGACACGCGAGAAAAACCGATTCCAATATGAGATCCACAATCGCTTCGCTCCAATCGGCGCGGACAGCGAAGCGATTGCAAAAAAAACTTGAGCGCGGTCAAGTTGCTCGGCGGCGTGCTGATCATGACAGCGGGAATTCTTTCGGCACTCGGAAGTGCGGCACGAGAGAAGAAAAAGCTTGACGTTCTGGAAAGTTGGATCGAGCTGACCGTTTATATCCGAGGGCAAATCGATTGTTTTCTCGCCCCACTTGATGAGATCCTTGGGGGAGCCGACAAGACCCTGCTCACACGGTTAAACGGGAACGGAAAAGAAAGATCGCTTTCTGCATATCTGAAATCGTCCGAACCCTTTTTGGATGAGGAAACGAGAAAACTTCTGACCTCCCTTGTGCGCGAGCTTGGAGCATCTTACCGCGAGGAACAGGTCAAGCGATGCGATTATTATCTTGAGGCACTCCGCGCTATACGAGAAAAACGCGCCGCGGAATTACCGCAAAAAACAAGACTGTATGCAACCCTCAGTCTCTGTGCCTCAACAGCTCTACTGATCCTTTTATGGTAACACCCTTTTATTCCAAACAACCCATATCGCAAAACAATTCCCCAACATGTCATCTTAAGCTCATTTATACGTGTCATCCTGAGCGAGCGCAGCGAGTCGAAGTTTTGCGCAGTGGAGCCTGCGGAACGGAGCAAAACCAAGGAGCGAAGCGACGCAGGGATCTTGTTTATTGTTTCGTTTTCCCCTATGACTGTTACATTCCTTTTTCATTCTTGCAGGATGTTACTCGGAATAGGAAAAAGCTTGCAATAACCGTTCGTAGATCCCATCGTCATTCCGCGCCGCCCACGGCTTTGCTCCATTCCTCGGTTTTGCTCCATTCGTTCCTCATTTCGCAAAACTTCGACTTCGTTCCGCAATTTGGCTCGGTGAACAACCATATTGTTTGATCGGCGGAACTCCGCTCAGGATGACACACAGGGGCATTATTGTGCGATATAAGTTAGTAACGGCTCACACAAAACGAAACTTTTACGCGTCATCTCGAGGTAAAACGATAAAAAGACACACAAATCAGTGCGCCCCTCCCCCATCGCCATTACTCGCTCCACACAAGAAAGGCAGGATAAAAACATGGACATTTCATTGATCGTCAAGGTCGCCGGTGTGGGGATCTTGGTCGCGGTCGCATCACAGATCCTATCCAAAACAGGCAGAGACGAGCAGGCAACCTTCGTTACCGTCGCGGGAATCATCGTCACCCTGATGCTGCTCATCAGCCGCATCGGTGAGCTCTTCGATCTGATCCGCTCGGTATTTGGAATGTAATGACGACCTTAAAATTTTGTATGATTGCCGTCACAGGACTTTCTGCGGCAATGATCGTCAAGCAATGGAAAAATGACTTTTTGCCGCTCCTGCGATTGGGGCTTGCGCTCTTGTTTGCCTTTGCGGCAGTCGGTCAAGCGGCGCCTTTGGTCGAATATTTAAAACAGCTCATGGGCGAGAGCGGACTGCTAACATATACCGAGATCATCCTCAAGTCGCTCGGCATCTCGGTGCTCACGGGATGCTGTGCCGAGATCTGCCGAGAAAGCGGCGAAAACGGAATTGCAGGGGGAGTGGAGCTCGTTGGAAAAACAGAGATCCTCCTACTCTGCCTGCCCTTGATCAACGAGATCCTCACAGTTGCCGCGTCGCTCCTCTCCTTCGGTGATTGATATGAAACGAACCGTCCCAAAGGCTTTCCTTTTTTTACTGTTTCCCATCTTCCTCTTTCCTTTATTTTGCTTTGCGGCAAAAGCGCAAGAAACAGCGATGACAAATGAATATGAAACAATGCCCGATGAATATGGTGACTATCTTGACAGCATCCCCGAGGACATTGCCTCTCTTTTGCCGGACGGACTGTTTTCCGAAAACAGCGGTGAGGTGGGTGAGGCAGTCGCAAAGATGAGCGAGTTTTCTTATTTGCTCCGTACCCTGCTCTCGCTCGTCGGCGTCAAGCTATCGGATTGCGCCGTCATCCTCGCGCATGTTTGCGGACTGCTGCTACTATCGGCTGTCTGCCGTACTCTGAGGACATCCTTTCGAGTGGAATCGGTAGCAAAGGCATTTTCTTTTTGTACGGCACTGGTCATCACCTTATGCCTCATTTCGGAAAGCTATCAATGCATCTCTTCTGTAACAGAATATTTCAATACACTCTGCAATATGACAACTGCTACCGTTCCTTTAATGGGCGCACTCTATGCCATGGGCGGAAATGTCGCGGCGGCGGTGGCATCCTCGGCAGGGCTGGCGGCATTTCTGACCATTCTCGAACAGCTCGTTACAAAAAGCATCGTCCCCTTTTGCGGGATCTGCATGTCGTTTTCACTCGTCAATGGACTGGATCCCTCCCTGCGCACCGGCACACTGGTTTCCACACTCAAAAAGAACTACACGACCGTGCTTTCTTTTCTCATGATGCTCCTGATCGCCATGCTTTCGGCACAAACTACCCTCGGCGCAAGACAGGATAGCCTTGTCATGAAAAGCGCAAAATTTGCCGCCGGAAATTGGATCCCGGTGGTGGGCGGATCGGTTGGTGAGCTATTACGGACAGTCAGCTCGGGTGTCGGCTATCTCAGAGGTGCTGTTGGAATATCGGGCATCCTGCTCCTGCTTCTCAGCCTTCTTCCAACTCTCGTCGAGCTCTTCCTTCTGCGTACAACCTGGCAGCTGTCGGCATCTCTTGCCGATATGCTCGGTTGCGACGGAGAAAAAAAGTTACTTGAGGAATTTTCATCTCTTCTCGGCTATCTCATCGCCGCTGTCAGCATCTCCTCGTCGGTACTCTTGCTCTCTTTTACCCTTCTCATTCACTGTGCATCCGCACTCGGCTGATTGGCAAGGAAGAATGAACAATTTGTTACCAATCCATTTCAAGACCATTTCTATCACAGTATTAACCTGTTACGATACCGTGTCTAAAACAAATCCAAATAATAAAAAATATGACAAGCAAAAAGGAATGAAAAACAATCAGATAAAGGAGACCGCCCGAAATGAAAGCCTATCTGACCTCACTCATCACCGCCGCGCTCATTGCGGCTTTGGTAAGCATCCTAACGCCCAACGGTGAGCGCGGCGGCATTGCAGGGCACCAAAAGCTTCTCTCTTCCCTTTTTCTCATTTGCGTCTTGATAGCCCCCCTCAATGGAGTGATCAAGGGCTTACAGGCGCTCGTCGGAGGCGATCTCTCTTTCATCGAAATCACACCAAACGAAAAAAATGAATACCGTGAACAGATGAACGAGGCAATTAACAGCGCCTCCGAGCGTTATTTTACGCAAATGCTCACCCAAACGATCTCAGAGAAATTTTCCATCCCTACCGATGAACTTCGCTGTCATGTCACGTGGAAGAAAAACGAAGAAGTCCTTGCCCCCGACCGTGTAACTGTCATTCTAACGGGCAGCGCCATTTGGAAGGATCCACATGCCATCGAAGCCTTCGTCACCGAGCTTTTGGGGTGTCAATGCGTCACGGCTATCGAATAACCGCCCCCTCTATCAAATAATAAGGAGATAAACCATGTTTTCATTCTTCAAAAGCAATGAGGAAAACGGCGAAAAAGGCAATAAAAAGACTTGGCTGATCCTCATAGGTACCGTTTTGGGTGTGATCTTAATTTTCTTTGGCTCAAACGTTGAAAAAGCCGAGAACGACACGGTACAAAAGGTCTATTCCCCCGATGAGGATGAATTGATCCTATATCAAAAATATCTGGAAGAACGCGTCAAAATCATCTGTGAATCGGTCCACGGTGTCCAAAACGTAACCGCGATCGTCACGCTTGCAGGCGGCTTTGAATCGGTATACGCCACCGAAGAACGCGATGGAAATGAAGAATATGTCATTATCGGAAGCGGCTCCGGTGCCGGTGCGCTTTTTTTATCTCGCAATGCCCCTGCC
>JAFTXB010000247.1 GCA_017461825.1 Clostridia bacterium | reverse complement strand
ACCGAGGAGGTCTCGGCAGTCATGAAGCACGCCTACGCGCGTGAGATTCCCGTCACGGTGCGCGGCAGCGGCACGGGCTTGGTTGGCTCGGCGGTTGCCATCAAGGGCGGAATTCTTCTTGAAACCACCCAAATGAATCAGATATTAGAGCTCGACCGCGACAATCTTGCCGTCACGGTGCAGCCCGGTGTGCTCCTGATGGAGCTTGCCGCCTTTGCCGAGGAGAACGATTTTCTCTATCCGCCCGATCCGGGCGAAAAATCGGCTACCATCGGCGGCAATATTTCAACCAACGCAGGCGGCATGCGTGCCGTCAAATACGGCGTAACACGCGACTACGTACGTGCTCTGACCGTTGTTATGCCCGACGGCGAAATTTTAAAGCTTGGCGCAAAGGTTGCCAAAAACAGCTCGGGATATAGCCTCAAGGATCTGATCATCGGCTCCGAGGGTACGCTTGCCATCATCACCGAGGCGGTATTAAAGCTTGTGCCGCTCCCCAAATTCTCGGTCAGCCTCCTCGTCCCCTTTCCCGATATGAAGAGCGCTATTGAGGCAGTGCCGCAGATCATTCGCTCCAAGGTCACACCGACGGCGATCGAATATATGTCGCGCGACACCATCCTCTTCTCCGAGAGCTATCTCGGCAAGAAATTCCCCGACACGAAAAACGACGCATATATTCTGCTCACCTTTGACGGAAACACCGACGCACAGATCGAAGCCGATATGAAAACGGTTGCCGATCTTTGCCTCCAAATCGGCGCGATCGATGCCTACATCGTTGACACCGAGGAGCGTAAAAAGGCGGTCTGGTCGGCAAGAGGCGCATTCCTCGAAGCCATTAAGGCGTCGACCACCGAAATGGACGAATGCGACGTGGTTGTACCCGGCAGCCGCGTGGACGAGTTTATCAAGTTCACACACGCGCTCTCCGAGGAGCTTGGCGTGCGCATTCCCAGCTTTGGTCATGCGGGCGACGGCAACCTGCACGTCTACATCTGCCGCGACGAGCTGAGCGACACCGATTGGAAGGCTACCCTTTCGGTTGCATTTGAGAAAATGTACGAAAAAGCCGAGGAATTGGGCGGACTGGTTTCGGGCGAGCACGGCATCGGCTTTGCGAAAAAGGAATACCTCAAGCACCAATACGGCGAGTATCCCATCGCGCTGATGCAAGGCATCAAGCAGGTGTTTGACAAAAAGAACATTCTCAACCCGGGAAAGATCTGCTACTAAACCAATCACCGCCCCGAACGCCAATGCGTTCGGGGCGGTCTTTGTTTATGCTATCAATCCAGCCAGATGGGGTTGGTAAGCGCCACAACGCAATCGTGCGTCATGTCGTAGATGTCGGCACGGTAGAAGCCGCGCTTCTGTACCTCGAGCTGAACCTCTTGCGGACACTTTCCGTTGAATTCGGAGTAGTACGCTATTCCCTTGTCGGTAAAAATGCGCAGTGCGTACACGGTGTCGGCTCTCCACTCGTGGGCAAAGAAATCTTGAATGCGCAAGGAAAGCTTCATGCCCTCGCGATACTCGATCTCCGAGCCCATGGGGTGCTCGTCAATGCACATCTGCATACCCACGGCACCGGGGTTAAAATCGGCGGCGTGCATCTTTTCAAAAAATGCGCTGTGATGCTTTTCCTTGGTGTAAAAGGTTGCAAGCGCCGTATTCATCACGTAGCTGTGCGAATCCGAGCCCGACGATGCGTAAACACGCTTGCCCAGTGCCAAGAGATCTGTCCACAGCTTATACGCACAACGGGTGGCGTAAGAATAGACCGTATCATAAATGGTTTCGATAAAGGTATGCTCTCCGAGGTAAAAATCCATGGGATCGTTTGAGCAGAGCATAATGGTGGGATGCGCGTGCACCATAATGCCGCCCAGATCCTGCACCTTTTTCGCGATCTCAAGGAATCTTTCATAAGGCACCTTGAAATAGCTGAACGATCCTGTCAGCTCATCTCCGTTAAATTTGTGCTCGGGCACGTTTGCCAAAAGCATTGCAAGCCCGTATTTGTGCGGAAAGATCATATTGTAATGGATCGAATTTTGCCCGTGGCGGCAGGCGCGAAGCCCCTCGGTAATGCTCATGCCGGGCTCGGTGCCATACAGGAAACGTGTCTCATCCCACTCGGGCAGGAAGAATCCTCTCATTTGCTTGTGGTCGACAATAGCGGCAAAATCAACCCCTTTTTCGTCCATCTGCTCAGGCCATTTGCTCATTTCAAAAATGCCGTCACTGGTTCCGCCGCACTTGGTGTGAACGTGCAGGTCGCCGCGATAAGCCTTTCTGCCCTCGTACATCTTGTCCAGCGCAGCGAGATCGCGGTTTGCATTGCCTACAACGGTGTGAGGATCTTCAGTTCCCTCCGTGCAAAGCCAGTCGGTTTCGCGGTTCTCGATAAAAACGGGTGCCTCGGTGCGGATGATCTCGGTCTCCCACTCGGCAGAAAAGCCCTCAAATGTAGAATCGCAAATTTTGACCTGCTTGCCCTCGCCTCTCACCAAAATAGCAGGTGACGTGTTGCCTCTCGTATCAACAAAGCGGCAGCCCTTAACGGTCAAACTGCTGTTGTCGCCCGGCAGTTGCGGATGCAGCACAGCACCGTTTTCGGGGGTGACATTCACAAAGCTCGAATTCTCGACAGCCAGCGAAACAGAACCCTTTTCGGCGCATACGGTCGCCAGGAAATTAAATGACGCAACGTTTTGGAAATGGGAATTGCGAATCATATATTCGCAAGGGGTTCCGTTTACATCGGAGTTGACAACGGTACGTGAAAAGGGCGTCAGCCCGAAGGAAAGATTTCCGTCGGCATAGCAGAAGCCGTCAAAGACGGCGCGGCGTGCGTTGAGGTGCACGAAGCTCTCCCCATAACCGAAATCGTCGTAATCCATCACGCGGATATTCTGATACAAAATATCGCGGTTCACGTCCTCTCCCTCAAGAGGTGACGCAAAACTGTACAGCGTTCTGCCGCAGGGGCCCTTTACAATATTATTGCAAAAGCGCAAAACATAGTTACCCGTTTTGCGGCGCACGTCCTGAAAGCGCGCTTGGCGCTGTGTAAAGCCGTCGATCTCAATCTTTTCTACCTGTTCCGAAGCAACACGCATGTTGCCGAACCAAAACGATCCGAAAAGCTTAGATTCGTTTTCTCCGCGCCCCTCGGTGAGCGTGGGAAGATCGGCGGCATTTTCGGCAGGGGTATTGGGGCTGACACCCGCCCACTGACCGAGCAAAGTGAGTGAACGCTCAAAAACAAATTTATCAATTACATGCCTTCCCTCGGAAAAGAGCAGAACGGGGGTATCAAATGATTTTCTTTCAAGCCCCTCAATGATCTCATTCGGGATCTCCTCGGCTTTTTGTGCCGCATCAGCAAGTGATCCAAACAGGTTGACCCCCTCGGTCACCGCATAGGTCACGCCCTTGTATATAAAAGAATCCTTCGGCGCGTTTTCAAAATCAGACTGCACCGCATAATAGCCTTTCGGTAATTGTTGCATGGTTCATACTCCATTTCATCGCCAAGCGGAATTATATCCAATGATACAGTATAATTGTACCATATTTTTATTCGAAAAAGAATACCAATTCGGGAACGAAATAAGCCAAAATAGGAACTAATTACACGATTCAACGCATATACCCCCCAAAAAAAGCATTTTTGGGGGGTATATAAAAATTTCTTATCACGGCATCAGAATTTATAAATATCTCCGGTTTTTGCTGACTCGTAGATGCCCTCCAGAATACGTGTCACGCAATATGCTTGCTCGGGAATGGTGAGTGGCGTCGTATCGTTGCGAACGGCTTCGATCCACATACGAGCCTCGCGGTCTGCCGCGGATTCGCCCTTTTTGCCCTCGTTGAATGCGGCACCGCCTGCCTTGAAGCTGGGCTCCATGACATACTGTCTGCCCTGACGGATTCCGTTGATGCGCAGACCGCTCATCATATCCGCACCCGCAAGAGTACCGCAGACCGAGGTGACCGCCTCGCGCACGTCAAGTGTGTTAAGCGCCCATGCCGATTCCAGAACGATGGTTGCGCCGTTTTCCATCACGACAAATCCAAACGCGGAATCCTCAACCGTAAACTTATCGGGATCCCAGTTGCCCCATGCGTTGCCCTGATTGGTGTCGCGGTTGAGCTTATGATAGGTCGTGCCAAGACAGTACTTGGGCTTGTAGTTGTTCAAGGTCCAGAGGGTAAGGTCAAGCGCGTGCGTACCGATGTCGATCAGAGGGCCGCCACCCTGCTCGTACTCGTTGAGAAATACACCCCACGTGGGAACCGCGCGGCGACGGAGTGCTGTTGCCTTGGCGTAATAAATATCACCAAAGGTGCCGTCCTCAGCCTCTTTTTTCAAGAAAAGCGAATCGTCACGGAAACGGTTCTGATATCCAATGGTCAGCTTTTTACCGGTGCGCTCGGCAGCGTCGAGCATCTTTTGAGCTTCTGCAGAGTTGATCGCCATGGGCTTTTCGCACATGACGTGCTTGCCTGCCTCCAACGCATCAACGGTAATAAAGCTGTGCGAGCGGTTTGGCGTACAGACGTGAACAACCTCAATCTCGGGATCCTTCAAAAGCTCCTTATAGTCCGCATAGACCTTCGCGTCGGGTGTTCCAAAGGTTTTGGCAGCTTTTTCCGCACGCTCAACAACAATGTCGCAGAACGCAACCATTTCACAGTCTGCAACCTTGGAAAGCGACGGCATATGCTTGCTGTTTGCAATTCCGCCGCATCCGATCATACCAATCTTAATCACTCTTGCCATGTTTTCGTCTTCCTTTCATATATCAAAAATTTTTGTTTTAACAAACATTTCCTACATGCCCAGTATATCACACATTTTTGAAATTTACTATCATTTTTTTGCAGTAAAATATCATATATTCGTCTTTTGTCAACTTATCAGCCCTTGATCGACCGCAAACAGCTCGGTTACCCGTTCCAAAAGGGCGGGATACTGTGAAAGAGACGGATCATGCAAAACGAGCTCACGGGCATCGGCGGTGGCATCGGTGAGGATCGCCGAATCCTCTCCCGCGTCGGCAAGCCGAAAAACCAAACCGCCGCTCTGGCGCACACTTCCGTCCGAAGCATTGCCGAGAAAATCTCCGGGACCGCGCTGTGCCAGATCCTGCTCGGCGATCGCATAGCCGTCATATGTGGTTCGCATGGTATCCAATCGCGCGCGGGAACGTTCGCCAACCGCACCCGTGCCGCCCGCAACAAGCACGCAATAGGATTTGCGGGTTCCTCGCCCAACGCGCCCTCTCAGCTGGTGGAGCTGGGAAAGCCCAAACCGCTCGGCGTTCTCAACGATCATCAAACATGCGTTTGGAACGTTGACACCAACCTCGATGACGGTGGTGGAAACGAGGACCTGCACCTCTCCCTGTGAAAAAGCGTGCATAACGGCGTCCTTTTCTCCGCTCTTCATTTTTCCGTGCAGGAACGCAACGCAAAACTCGGGGAAAACCTTTTGCATTTCCTCGGCATATTTGACCGCCGCTTTGAGGGGAGGCTGTTCCTCGCGCCTGCTTCCGTCGGGCATAATATCGCGCAATTCAAGCTCGTCGGGAGCGGTCTCCTGCTCTTCAATGGCGGGACAAACGACATAGACCTGTCCGCCTGCGTCCACCTGCTTTCGAATAAAACCGTTGAGGCGTTCTCTGTAGGATTCGTCCACCGCAAAGGTATCGACACGTTGACGGCCTGGTGGCATTTCGTCGATCTTGGATAGATCAAGGTCACCGTAAAGCACCAATGCAAGCGAACGCGGGATCGGAGTTGCGCTCATGACAAGCAGGTGAGCGTGTGCGTTTTTCTCGGACAAAAGCGCCCGCTGTCTTGCGCCAAAACGGTGCTGCTCGTCGGTAACGACCAGCCCGGGGGCTGAAAACTCCACTCCGTCGGAGAGCAGCGCATGGGTGCCGATAACGATCGAAAGACGGACGGCAGGGTGGGAGGCGATCAACGCCTGCTTGATCCTACGCTTTTCAGATGCGGGGGTGGCACCGATAAGCAGCTCGCAAGAGATTCCGATACGCTCAAAAATGGGCTTGAGATCGGCGTAATGCTGGCGCGCCAAGATCTCGGTAGGAGCCATCAGCGCGGCTTGTCTGCCGTTTTGCACGGCAATAAGCATAGCGGCAGCGGCACATACCGTCTTTCCGCAACCAACGTCTCCCACCACGATGCGGCTCATGGGTACATCCGTTGCCATGTCACGTCGGATGTCGTCGATCGCTCGCTTTTGCGCGTCGGTGAGGGTATATGGCAACTGCCGCGTAAGCGGGGTAATATCTCCGTTTTCACAAATCGGTGCACCCGTTTGCTTTGCGCTTCGGCTCGACATGGCGGCACCCAGCGCAAAACAGAAAAACTCATCGTAAACCAGCCGTTTTCTCGCCCGTGTGACCGCCTGCCAATCGGTAGGACTGTGAATGTTGCGCTCCGCGTACGACAGCGTACACAGCCCATGCCGCTCTCGCAGGTAAGTGGGCAAAGGATCGACCCCATCCGCCGACAAAAGCGCCAACGCCGCGGCAACGTCCTTTGCGATCTGCTTTGGGGATATCCCTTCGGTCATTCGGTAAACCGCCCAAAGCGGCGGCAACGGCACCGTTTCCGTCCATGCTTCGGCAACGGGGGATGCCATGGAATACAGCTTGCCTTTCCGCTCCACCTTTCCATAAAAGCGGAAGGTCGAGCCAATGGGAAAGCTGTTTTTGAGATAGTCCTGATTGAAATAAACAATGTCGCAAACACCGCTTTCGTCAAAAGCGCGGAATTTGAGAAAGGATTTGTGACTGCGCAGGCGCACCGATCTCGGCTCACTTCCCACTGTCAGGATCACTGCGGTCTTTCCGTCGATCCTCGCCTCGCTCAGCATGCGAACATCGCCTCGGTTTTCGTATGCGCGGGGATAGTGACGGATGAGATCCCCCAAAGTGAAGATTCCCAATCTCGCGTATGCTGCGGCTCTCGTTTTCCCAACTCCCGACAAGACCGTAACGGGCGAGGACGCGTTTATATCCGTTGTTTTGCGCTCGGGCATCGGCACATTCTCCTTTCTTTGTTCTTATCTTGCTGATTGTAAAAGTCAAAAGTTAGTAAAGTTTTTTGTAAAACAAAACCTTTATGTGTCATCCTGAGCGGAGTTCCGCCAATCAAACGGCACGGCTACGCACTGCACAAAAACGCGGAACGCAGTCGAAGTTTTGCGAAATGGAGCAAGCCGCAGGCGGCGCGAAATGGAGCAAAACCGAGGAATGGAGCCTGCGGAATGACGATGGGATCTCGCTTGGATTTTTGCTATCCTGCCTTATGCCTGTTACTTTCCTTTTCGTGCGCTCGGAACAGTTCATTTGCCTCGGTAGGCTATTGGTGAGCGTTATAGATCCCTGCGTCAAGCCGCTTTGCGGCTTTCCTTGGTTTTGCTCCGTTCGGCAAGCCTCACCTACGCTAATCTTCGACTTCGGGCAACCAGCTACGCTTGTTTTCCTTCGCTCAGGATGACACGTAAATCGTCCGTTTAGGAGAACACATGAAATGTTTTTTGTGCAAAGGCTTTACTAACGAATACCGCGCCCCTGCAAAAAAGCAAAATTGAATTTAAAACTCCAACATAAGTATAGTGTATTTCCCCATTTTTTGCAAGCGTTTGAGTTGTCAAAAATCGCGCTT
>JAFTXB010000246.1 GCA_017461825.1 Clostridia bacterium | reverse complement strand
GGATCAAGGTCTGCATAGTACACGTCGCCTCGTTTAACCATGGCGATACCTCCTTTGTGTTATGTAAGAGGGATCGGCGGTGTTGGCACCGATCCCAAATTCGTTTTGCGTTAATTATGTGCCGTATTCGTTCTTAACCCCTCGGCATAGGCAGACAACAGACGAAAGATGGCTGATCTTTCTCATTGGACTCTCACCACCCCCGGGTACTCCGGAAGCCGCGCTTTCGCTACGGAAGTATCATTGTAACCGTTATTTGTCTTCGCTCTTCTCGGAAGCCGCCCGAGAATTTCCCCAACGAGCACAGCTCCTTCGGAAAGGAGCTGTGCCTTGGAAATGTCGCTTGTCGCTATCACCTGACAATAACGGCAATGTATCTGTTGCAGGTATATTTAATTTTTGTCAAGGAACACGAGAGGAGTTAATTTGTCCTCTCATCCTTTATTGGGCAATTTTTTTCGATTTGAACACATCGAAATTAAAAAAAGTTTCTCAATTTTTCCAAAATTCTTTTTTTTGCCCTCATCACTGTTGTTTGCTGAACCCCTAATTGCTTTGCGTAATCACGAGTTGTTAGCGGATTGTCTTGAAGAAACAGCGCACAAATTAACGCATACTCGTCTTCCGTAAGCGTATCGAGTGCTCTGCGGAGGGTTTCAAGGTCAAACTGACGAAGCACATCATCTTCGATGCTGTCATCATCATTTGGGATAACCTCATCGCCGGTGCTTGCCCCGTCTTCCGTTTCGACGTAATCAAAGGATACCGTTATGTATCCCGATTCTTTTTGCGAATCCGAAACATAGCGACGACGGCGCTTATCAGTCTCAAACGCAATCTGCTGTTCTTTGTCCGTAATCTCTACACCAATTGCAATACCGCTGTCATCGGTATCGACAAAGAAGTAGGTCTTCTTACCTCTCTCGGTCTGTAAGAAGTCATACAGAGCTTGTCCGGTGAGGCGTGTCCATCTCTTGCTTCCGTCTGCGGAAACGTATTGTCCGTTCGTGTCTTCGATATAAAATACTTTAATCATTCTTGTGATCTCCTTTTGATTTTTGAATTTGATTGGCTCGAGTTCAAAAATCGGAGATCACGGATACTTAGCTATGTAGCAAAGCCAACTCCTAAACATAAAAAATCCTTTCTGCTTTTTAGGCAGAAAGGATGCAATAAAAAAGGGGCATGACAACAACAACCTAAAAAGCTGTTTGTCATGCCCTATCTCGATGGTCAGTGTTCTCACCCTTGCGGGTGGATATAAGCTCTTTTCCGGCTTGCTTTACTGATCAATGACCAGCGTGTCCGGCGGATGGAATGCTATGTACGAAACGAATTAATAGTTAATAATAGCTATTCAATTATATTGACTCACTCTTTTGAAAAGTGAATGAGGAACTTTTGGGAGCATTTGGGACATTTCAGTATAATCTTACTACCTGTCTTCTCTTGGTGATCGGTCTTTAGCGCGATCACCGTTGCTATGTCTCCCATAGGCTTATCGCAGAGCCTACCACGTTTGCAAGAAGGACATCTGACACAATCGCTTTTCATGTCAACATCCTCATACACCTGCTGAATAAAAATCATACCGATCACTTCCTTTAATTTGAATTTGAGAAATAATCTCGACCCTTATTGATAAACTCCTTCCTGTTTTGATAAATGAAAGTGATCTTTTCTGATAGGAAGTGATTGTTATCTTACGGTTCAGTCATTTCCTCGACACTATTATACCAAAAGACCCACGCAGAATTTTGTAATATTATGTACCGTTATTGACAAAATTTTCTTGAAGTCAGTGGTATAATGAGACGGGCCTCGTTTGTGTTCAGTAAATACTGAACACTATGGGTAAAAAAAGCCGTTTTATCGGCTTTATATCAGATGGTGGTTGCGCAGTCTGATTTCCATCGCTTGTTTTGAAACACCAAACCGAGTTGCCAACTGTGATACTCGGTCTTCGCCCGAAGTCCGATAAAACGCTTTTTTGACTTGGCTGATAGGAAGAAGCAAAGCACTTGCAAGCATATCTGCTTGAAGCTCTATTCTCCTATCGGCCTCTGAGCTTTTTCTGAGGCTTTTAAGCATTGCTGCCGCATCACCGGTACCCGAATACAATTCTTGATGAATAAGCCAGTGTGCAAGCTCGTGGGCTGCTGTGAAGCGATGTCTTCCGCGTGTTCTGCACCGCAGAAGGCTCGCATCAAGAATAATGGTACCACGCTCAACAAAAATAAGCTCATAGCGGTGTTCATCCATATTGTAGATTGGGACATAGGCATCATCAAAGACGGTTTCGCCCAGGATGCGTCCATTATTGCGGATGTACTGATATTCCAATGAGAGTCCCATGCTTTCGATAATTTCCTCGATGGGAACCTCCTTGGCATCATAACCGCTGACAAGACTCTCGTCATATTTTTTCAAAGTGTTCCTTGCGATTGCTTCGAGGAGTTCCGGTCGCAAGTATTTGATTTCGCTCATTATTCGCCCTCCTGTTTTTTCCTCCTACGCGCTTCGAGGCTGGCTATAAACTCTTGCCATTCCTCATCCGTTGCGTCCACGTCCTTCGCTGTTCTGAGTGCGATTCGGACAATGTCTCTTTCCATTATGTAATCCGGCAGATCCTGTGACACCACGGTGCTGTTTTTAGCTTTCGCCGCAAGGTCGTAAAGCATCGCGGTATCTGCTTCATTTAGAAGGAGCTGTCTTGCTATGCTTGAAACGACATCGTCTTTCGGGGCGGGCATACGGTCGTTTTCAAGGTTAGAAAGATACACCGGAGATATTCCAACTTGTTCAGCAAATTTTCGCAGAGAGACACATCTCTCTTTTCTTTTTTCTTTTATGAATGTTCCAAAAGTGTGATTGATCTTCACGGAAACACCCCTTTCTCATTCGCGTTCAGTGTTTACTGAACACTGTAACCTTATTATACACAAACAATCGTTCGAGCGCAAGAGGTTTTTGGAAAGTCGAAAAAAGGTGGGCGTATTTGCGCCCACCTTTTTCATCAGATGTTGTTGTATGCTTCCTTTACCCGGTTCAAATACTCTTCTTTCACACTTTGCGGCTCGATGATCTGTATCTTTCCGCAGTAGTTGAACACCCACGAAAAGAACGGAGGGCCAACAGCGATTTCTGCGGTCACCATAAAGGTTTTATCGTCGAGCAGGTGTGTTTCCACGTCTTCGCCGAAACGGTCTACAATCGTCTTCATGAGGCTGTTAGCGCATTTCAGCTTCACGATGCTCCGTGTTCCGTCGTACATCATAAAGACCTGTTCGCAGTATTCTTGAATGTTATAATCGTTCGGTCTTGGGTGATACTCGTCCTCCGAGAACTTCGGGCGATGCATTCTGTCCACACGGAACTTGATAACCTTCTTATACTTTTCTATCCAACCAAAAACATAGTAGCTGTCATTATTCCACACGAGGTCATACGGAGAGAAGCGATAAGTGTATCCATCGTACTTCAAAACCTTTTCTTTCCTCGGTGTGTACTCTATGTATTGGAACTCGACCGCCTTTTGCGATTGGATGGCAGACTGCAGCAGATCAACCGTATAGTTGACCGTTTCATTGGTTGTCTTGGCTTTACCTTCAACATACAGACGTCGCTTGAGCTGCTCTGCCTGATGCGGACTCGCCAAGGAAGAGACCTTTTCGATTAGAGTTAAACTTTTACTTTCAGAGATAAATTTTGCCGCTTGGATCGCATCCACGATCATTTTCAGCTCGGCAAGTTCAAGCGATCTGCTACCGATGAAGTATTGGTTCTGTCGACTCTTGTTGCAGACAACGTCGAATCCGCTGTCCTGGAGATCTGCAAGATCCGAGGCAACCGTCTTTCGGTTGGTGTGGATGCCGCATTCTTCGAGATGCGCAAGAATGTCTGTTATGATCGCAGGATGTTCCTCGTCGGTGTGATCCCACAGATATTTCAGTATGTGTAACGGTCTGTTTTTGTCTGCCATATCAAAGATTCCTCTTCTCTTCAAGTCGCAAACGGGCGATGGCGGCTTTAACCGTCACCGCCCGTTTATTCTTTGGGTGGATTATTTGATTGCTCTGTGCTTCTTCTGCTCGATGCAGATTGCGGTGATGCCCATTGCGCTGATAATCAGCAGGAGCCACCACAGCCATAGGTTGCTGTTATCGCCTGTTTGTGGGCTGTCAGGATCGGTGACCGAAGTCGGCAGCTTTTCAGCCATCACATAATAAGCGCTACCATCGGTGGTGAACATCACGTCGGTGCCGGATGCGTCAGTTCGGTTCAGAATTTGAACCGTTCCATCTGTTTTCAGAGAACACACAACGGGGATTCCATTACAATGCGGACAGTTGATGGTCACCACTGCGCCGTCTGCGTCGATGCGGTTACCGTCCTGATCCAAAAAGTGAATATCAAAGGTGTGTACCGGATCGGCTTTGCCCTTTAAGCTGTCCTCGATCCATTTCCACGCCTCTTTTTCCGTTTCGGGTACGGGAACCACCATCAAGGTCAAAGAGCCTTCCGGAGCGTCTGTAACGCTTACGGTGGTGCCGTCATCGGTGGTAACGTCAGCCTTTCCGTCCTCGATGGGAGCATGATGTGAGCCGTCCACTGTATATTCGCACTTGGCGTACACATCTATGGTTGTCTGATCTTCTGCCGCAAATGCGGTCAGACTGGTCGGCAATGCCAAGAGCAGTACCAAAAGAAATACAATTATTCGCTTCATCCTTATCCTCCTATCGTGGTGTTCATTGAAACAGCGCCGGCGCTGTAATAGGTGTCGGGTTCATAGGTCATGATCTTCATTTTTATGGTCGTGCCAACGGCAAGCGTCTTTGTCAATTCTACCGATTTCACATACTCACCGGGCTTTATCAGCCCCGTTTCACCGAGGATATTGCCCTCGGCATCCAAAATGCGGAGCTTCATCCACACGTCGTTATCTTCGGGGTTGGTGAGATAAACCGTTGCCGTATTCCCATCCATCGTCACGTTGCCGCAGACCCAGGCGGTGAAATTCATTCCCTCGCGGTACAGCTCACTGTAGCCGAGATCATCGGGAACATCGGGCGCGCCTGCAACGGCGGAACTGTCAAAGGACGGCGGAACGAACTCTCCCGTTACGGATTTTTCCGGTAAGCACAGTACCACGATCAGCGATACCACCGAAACAAGGCATATTGCAACCGCCGCATACAGGGGCAGATATTTATTCTTTTTTTGTGTTTTCTTCATCACGAGACCTCCTTTGGAAACTCTCATTTTTGACCGCAAACCGAGTTTGTGAGCAAAAATCAGAGGTCAAGGCGGGGCAGGATTTACCCCGCCTTGACATATAAGGATCAGCCTTCGTTAAGAGTAAGGGTAATAGTACCGATCTTAACACTCTGAGTACTCTCAGCAAGAGTACCGGTAACAGCCACAGTTGCAGTAGCCGTGGTAGCAGTACCCGCCGCACCGTCTTTACCATTATCTGCGGTAGCAAGAGAAAGCACATCATCGCAGGAAACGGTAACGCCGTCATTCTCGACATCGGCAACAGCAATGGAAACGGTAACTGCTGCGTTAGAGTGGTTGGTTACATTAATCTTATTTGCACCTTCATCGAAAGTCCACTTAGCCTCGGTAGCACCGGTGTAGGTGTGGTTATCGGGATCCCAATTGCCATTAGAAGCAGCGGTGTATGTAAACTCCATAGAACCCCATTCGATATCGACCTTGTAAACAACACCACCGGAGGTAGGGCCAACATATTCTGCGGTAACTTCCTTAGACTTAGGATCGTCGGTAGCATTTGCAGGAAGCTCCGCTGCGAAAGCGGTTACGGACAGGCTCATGAGCATAAGAGCCGCAAGAAGAACAGCAAAAATCTTTTTCATAGTTTTTGTTCCTTTCTATAATGGTTTTGAAATCAACTTACTCAATGGTGACGGTGATGGTACCGACCTTAGCAAACTCGGTCTGAGCGGAATCCACGCTGCCGCCGATGGTGAAGGTGGAGGTGCCGGTCAGCTCTGCAGCGTCGGTTGCCTTATTTTCTGCGGAAGGAAGCTCAACGGTTGTGTTGTTGAAGCTGCCGGTCACAGTGCCGCCCGCAACGGGAGCAAAGGTAAACTTTGCGGTAACCACTGCATTGGAGTGGTTGGTCACGGTAATGGTGCTGGTGGAGTGGTTCCAAGCGCCGCCTTCGTCAACAACTTCATACTTGTGGGTGTCGGGGTTCCAGGTGTTCTTACCGGATGCGCTGTAGGTGAACTCCATAGACTCCCAGGACAGATCCACGCTGTAAATGGTGCCTGCGTCGGTTACGCCGCTTGTGTACTTTGCCTTGACGTCAATGGTCTCGGTTTTCTTGTCGTTATTCAGCTCGGATTCTGCCGCAAAAGCGGTAACGGACAGGGTTGCCATCATAGCGACGGCGAGGAGGATGGTGATAAGTTTCTTCATAGTTTTTGTTCCTTTCTGGAATGTTTTATTTTTATTTTTTTATTT
>JAFTXB010000245.1 GCA_017461825.1 Clostridia bacterium | reverse complement strand
TACTGCGCCGCGAGATCCGCCCGCGTCTAAGACACGGTCGCTCTACGGGCTTCGCAAGGTCGCTACGCTCCCAAGCTCAGGATGACCGCGCGGGAAGATGTGGCTATAAATCCATCGTAACGGACCGTCGAGGGCGCCGGTCCCTACAAAAATATGCCATATTTTATGGCTATGCACCCCCTAAAAAATTCCCACCACCCCCTTTTTTAAGAAAAAAGTTTTGGTAGAGGGGGTGTGGGGGAGACGCGTGTATTTGCACAGCAAATCACGCGACTTGGCTTGCCAAGTCTTCTTTTCTGCACAAAAGGGGTCTCCCCCACGAAACCAACCAACAAACACAAACAAAAAGGAGATATTGTTATGGCTGTACCGACTGCTCACATTACTGCGAAAAAGGAAGAGATTGCAAAGACCGTTTTGATGCCGGGGGATCCCAAGCGTTCGGCGTTCATTGCAAAAAATTATTTGGAAAATCCCGTGCTGGTCAACGACGTACGGGGCGTGCAGGGATATACCGGCACGTACAAGGGCAAGCCCGTTACCGTAATGGCGTCGGGCATGGGACAGCCGTCGATCGGCATTTACTCCTACGAGCTGTTCAAGTTTTACGACGTGGATGCGATCATTCGCGTGGGCTCGTGCGGATCGTTCCATCCCGACCTGCACGTGCGTGATATTGTGATCGCCATGGGTGCCTGCACGAACGGCAGCTTTGCCAACCAGTTTGGTATGCCCGGCACCTTTGCGCCGATTGCCGATTTTGACCTTGTCCGCCGTGCGGCAGAGCTGTGCGAGGCAAAGGGGGTCAATTATAAGGTTGGAAATATTTTCTCGTCCGATATGTTCTACAACGCCGCGGGCACCGACATAGAGTGGGCGAAGATGGGCGTTCTGGGCGTTGAAATGGAATCCGCCGCGCTGTATTGCAACGCCGCTTGGACCGGCAAAAAGGCGCTTTGCATCTGCACGGTCAGCGACAATTTCCTCTGCCCCGAGGAAAACGCCACGGTGGAGGAGCGGCAAAATTCCTTTACCGACATGATGGAAGTTGCGCTGGGGCTGGTGTGATTTATGACGAAACGAGTGTTTTTGATCGTCCTTGACAGCTTTGGGATCGGGGAGATGCCCGATGCCCATCTCTGGGGCGACGAGGGCAGCCATACGCTTAGGGCGATCCGCACGTCGGAGCAGTACCGTTGCCCGACGCTGGAATCTCTTGGGTTATTGAACATCGAGGGGCTCCGTGGCGGTGTCAAAAGCCCGCGGGCGTCCTTTGCGCGGATGCGAGAGACCTCGATGGGAAAGGACACCACAATTGGGCATTGGGAGATTGCGGGCATCGTCTCGCCCGAGCCCTTGCCCACCTATCCCAACGGCTTTCCGAAGGACGTGATCGATGAATTTGAGCGGCTGACGGGCAGGGGTGTGATCTGCAACAAGCCCTATTCGGGCACCGATGTGATCCGCGACTATGGCGAGGAGCACCTCCGAACGGGCAAGCTGATCGTTTACACCTCGGCGGACAGCGTGTTTCAGATCGCGGCGCACGAGGAGCTTGTATCGGTGGAGGAGCTTTACCGCTATTGCGAATTGGCGCGCAGGATGCTGGTGGGAAAGCACGGCGTTGGGCGCGTGATCGCGCGGCCGTTTACAGGAACGCACCCCTTTGTGCGCACCGCCAATCGGCATGATTTTTCACTTGAGCCGCCCTCTGCTACCATGGCGGACGTGCTGGCGGAAAAGGGCTTTGATACTGTATCGGTGGGAAAGATCTACGATATTTTCGCAGGTCGCGGTTATTCCGAGAGCCACCGCACCAAAAACAACGCCGAGGGAATGCAAAAGACCTTGGAGCTGGCAGAGCGCGATTTTCGCGGGCTATGCTTTATCAATCTGGTGGATTTTGACATGGTGTACGGGCATCGCAACGATATAGACGGCTATGCCGCCGCCATGACGGCGTTTGATCGGGATTTAAAAACCTTGTTGACAAAGCTGCGGCAAGACGACGTGTTGATCATCACCGCCGACCACGGGTGCGATCCGTCCACCCCCTCCACCGATCACTCGCGCGAATATACGCCGATGCTGATCTATGGTGACGGCATGCGTGCGGGAGTTGATCTCGGCACGCGGGGGAGCTTTGCCGACATTGGCGCGACTGTGCTTGATTGCCTTGGCGTGTCGGGGAACCCGATTGCGGGCGAGAGCTTTTGGAACGACGTGAAGGGAGAGGTGTGACGTGACAGATTTAGAATTGATCCAAACGGCGATCGAGGCAAGAAAACGTGCATACGCCCCCTATTCGGGCTTTTTTGTGGGCGCGGCGCTTCTTGCTGCCGACGGGCGCGTGTTTACGGGCTGTAACATTGAAAACGCCGCCTTTACCCCCACCAACTGTGCCGAGCGGACGGCATTTTTCAAGGCTGTCAGCGAGGGCGTGCGGGCGTTTGAGGCGATCGCGGTCGTTGGCGGCAAGGGCGAAGAGCCCTCCGAATTCTGCGCCCCCTGCGGTGTTTGCCGACAGGTGATGGCGGAGTTTTGCTCACCCGATTTTCGTGTGATACTTGGAAACGAAAAAAATCAAACGGTCTATACCTTGTCAGAGCTTCTTCCTGCCTCGTTCTCCAAATCTGATTTGTAAATTCTTATATTGCAAAGGAGGAGAAATCATATGGTGAGACCTAAAAAAAGAATCATTGTTTTTTGTTCGGTTCTTGCTGTGGCTCCTGTCCTTTTTGGTATTTTCGTTCAATCTTGGCTCCCTTTTATACTATGTCTGCCGCTTGTTGGATATCTTTACTATGTAGTAAAAAACGATAAAATCACATATGACAAGGATTATATCACTTTTTATATTACGCCTTTTCGTAAAATAACACTTGAGTGGTATCAAATCGATTTGATTTCTATCGGATATGATAATGTACTTACGAAATCAGGGCGTATTCTCCAAAAGACTTTATTTCTTACATACAGCTATTACGTTGGTGTTGACAAAAGAACCGAGGTTTTAAAAAAGCCGTATGATGATTATGTTGGAATAGACGAATTACTGCAATTCTATCAAACGGAAATTTTAGGCTGAAAAATAAGG
>JAFTXB010000244.1 GCA_017461825.1 Clostridia bacterium | reverse complement strand
GTTCTCCCACCAAGGTCGCGCCGGCGCATAGGAAAAGCGCCACTCCGCTACGCTTCGTGACGCTTTTCCTATGCGATTCCTTAATTCTTTATCTTTTCGTCAGATTTTTTTCACCCCAACTATTGACAAAGAGCCAAAAAATCTCCGCAAATTCAAAATGAACCTGCGAAGATCATTTATTATTTTTTAGGCGAGAATCGTTTTGACAATGCTTTCGCGGTCAATACCGACACTCTTATAAATCGGCTCGTTCTTTTCCTGTACTGCAAACTCATCGTCGACTGCCATAATTGAAACAGTCTTATTTCTCATCACCTCATAGCCCGAAAGCGCATCGGAAAGCATCATTCCCATACCGCCCGCACGGATCTCTTCCTCCAAAAAGACGATCTTGCATTCCTTTTTCGGCAAGAGTGCCGCAACCTGCCCCGCAACTTCTGCATAAGGCTTGAGCTGCTCAAGAAGTAAGATCCCCATACGGTGTGACTGTGTAGCCAAAAGATCAGCGGCCGCCATTGCTTCTTTTACAATCCTGCCGTGCGTGATGAGTACAGAATCCAAATGCTCAGCGTTATCGCTTGGATGATGGATATAATTATTGCGAACACCTATACCGCAAGGTACTGCATTACCGTAAAAGGCGTTTACAATTGCGGGATCCTCATATCCGTTGGGATAGCGGATCGCAACAGGCCCATTTGAACGGAATGCCTCTGTCAGCGCAACTGCCAAAGCATTCCGTGTGATAGGCGTATAGATCTTGATATTGGGAATTCCAGAAAGATACGCTACATCAAAAAGTCCGTGATGCGTCGCGCCGTCAGACGCATTTAGCCCAGCGCGGTCAATACAAAAGACCACAGGAAGATTTTGCAAAGCCACGTCATGAATGATATTATCATACGCACGTTGTAAAAACGTGGAATAGATCGCAACTACAGGATGCATGCCATTGGCTGCAAGTCCTGCCGCAAATGTAACGGCATGCTCTTCTGCAATTCCAACATCGAAAAAGCGGTTTGGAAAAGTACTCTTGAATTTGACCAGTCCGGTACCGCCGACCATTGCAGCTGTAATCGCACAGATCTTTTCATTTTTTAATGCAGCAGTAGTAACAAGCAGACCCATCTCATCGGAAAAACTTGTTCCCTCAGGCGCAACAAAAGACGAAGGAGCCACACCGTGAAAACGATCGGGGGTTGCCTCGGCAGGTGCATAGCCTTTTCCCTTTTGCGTTTTCAAATGGATCACACAGCTCTGTTTTGATTCCTTTGCCTCCTGCAAAAGTCTCTCAACTGCCTCCTCATCGTTTCCATCAACGGGACCAAGATAATAAAGACCAAGATTTTCAAAATAATTACTGCCGTAAAGTACCGCTTTCATACCGATCTTAAGACGGCGAAGTCCGCGAAATAAAGGTCCTCCGATCAGTGGAATCTTACGCAAAAAAGAAGTCGTTGCGTTTTTTGTACGGAAATATCCCTTTGTAGAACGCAAATGCGAAAGTGTTTTTGCAAACCGACCGATGTTTTTGGAGATCGACATTTCATTTTCATTGATTATAATAATCAATCTAAGCCTTCTGCGGCAGTTGTTTAATGCCTCGTGGATCATTCCGCCGGTATACGCACCATCGCCCAATACGCACACTGTATACGCATCCGATCCATTTATGCGATCCGATTCTGCAAAACCGAGAGCGGCAGACAGCGAGGTTGAACTATGCCCAACACCAAAGCAGTCGTGTTCACTTTCACTTCTCTTCGGGAAACCGCTCAGTCCGCCCGGTTGGCGTAGACTATCAAAACGGTCACGCCTGCCGGTAATCATTTTATGAATATAGGCCTGATGACCAACGTCAAAAATTATATGATCGTGCGGTGAAGAAAACACACGGTGAATTGCTAAAGAAAGCTCCACCACACCAAGATTAGAGGCAAGATGTCCGCCGTTCTGTAAAACTCTCTTGACAAGAAAAGAACGAATCTCCTCTGCCAAAGCAGGAATATTGTCGGCAGGAAGTTTTTTCAGATCGTCGGGAGAATTGATTTTTTCCAAATATTGATACAATTCACAGTTTTCAGCTTTTGGTTCCACTCATACTCCCCCTTTCATACATTTTCTCAAATAGTATACCACAAAACAGTTTTTTTGTCAAGTCAAACTCAAAGAATACAAAAAAATGTAAGAACACGTCAAAAGTCAAAAAAAAACAAAAAAAAACGAAAAAATGAGAAAAACAAAGATAATGTTCTGCTAAATTAACATAATCGGTTCCAATAATTGAAATTTGACCTTCCTTGACTTTGACTTTCTTTGACCTTTGTTGTAAAATACAAGTGAAAAGTCAAAGAAGGTCAAAAAAGGAGTCGATGATTATGCTTACCGATCATATTGCCCGCCTTATTGAGGAAATGCTGAACGAAAGTGATGGTGTGCTTGAATTACAACGCAATGAAATGGCTACAAGGCTCGGCTGCGTTCCAAGCCAAATCAGTTATGTCATCTCATCTCGTTTTACTCCCGAGCGCGGATACGTTATTGAATCTCGACGGGGTGGCGGCGGATATATTCGCATTGTCCGAAAACAAATGGGACGAGATGAATATCTTATGCACTTTTTCTGTGCCATCGGAGAGCAAATCTCCGAAAATGAGTCGATCGCTTATCTCAAAAACCTTTTGGGTAATGACTGTATTACAGAACGAGAATTTCGAATCGCATCCTCAGCCCTCTCCACGCCCTCCCTGTCGGCACTTCCCTATGAGCTTCGCGCATTCGTTCGCGCAGATCTTTTCAAGCAAATGATCCTTGCCCTTATGTCGAACAGGTAAAAATTTCCATTTTTTTGCATTTTACAGAGAAAGTGACAAAATTCGCAGAGAAAATGCGCTATAATATAACAAAATCAGGATATCTCGAAACCGAGACACAACAGAAAGGATGATAAATATGTTATGCGAAAAATGTAAAAAAAGGACGGCTACCGTGTTTTACAATGAAAACATTAACGGCCAAACCAATTCATATTCACTTTGCGGAGAATGTGCCGCAAAGCTTCGTGAAAAGGGAGATCTGGAGGATGTCACATCTATGATCGGTAGTTTTGCCGACCCATTCTCTGTACTCCACAACGATCTTTTTGGAGGCTTTTTCGGAATTCCCGGAATCAAAGCCGCTCCCACTGCAAAAAGGTGCCCTGATTGTAACTCTTCGTATGCAGACATTACATCTAATGGCAAAGTGGGATGTCCCACATGCTACACCACCTTCCGTACTGAATTAAAAAACACCATTGGCTCAATCCATGGAACAACTACTCATACAGGAAATGTTCCGTCACGCCATCGGGCAAAACAGGCACGCGCAGAGGAATTAAAACGATTGAAAAAAGAACTTCAGGATGCAATTGCAAAAGAAGATTATGAGCACGCTGCATCGTTGAGAGATGAAGTTCGTAAGCTTCAATCCGAAAATGAAAAGAAAGGAGAATGATCATGGCTTGGTACAGCACTACAGGAAAAGCATGTGATACGGTAATAAGCACGCGGGTCCGCCTTGCAAGAAATATAAACGGATATCATTTCCCGTCAAGACTTGACGTTTCCGC
>JAFTXB010000243.1 GCA_017461825.1 Clostridia bacterium | reverse complement strand
CTGCTCAACTACCTCCAGAAGGTTGACATTGAGCGTTACCGTGCAATCGTAAGCAAGCTCGGACTTAGAAAATAATTTCGATCTGGGAGTGAGAGCAGCGGCATTTGTCTCTGCCCTCGCTCCCCATCGCTTTTTTCGGTCCATCCACAAAAGAACTTACGTTGGATTAGCAGTTAACCATGTGCCCGAGCACCGTCGGGACAAGCCTCGAGCCTATGGTTAAGTGCTAAACCTTCGTAAGAGACAAACAAAAATATTTACGGAGGAAAAAAGAATGTCCAATCCCATCAGCTCCCCTATGGAGTTCAAGAACTACAAGGTATTCAAGTACACCTATGCAGGCCGTCCTCTGGTCATTGAGACCGGTAAAATGGCAGGCCTTGCAAACGGCTCGGTGCTCTGCCGCTACGGCGACACCGTTGTTCTCTGCTGCGCGACCGCTTCCGAAAAACCCCGCGACGGCATTGATTTTCTGCCCCTTTCGGTAGACTTTGACGAGCGTATGTACGCCGCAGGCAAGATCCCCGGCGGTTACCTCAAGCGCGAGGGTAAGCCCTCGGAAAAGGCAGTGTTGACCTCCCGTGTCATCGACCGCCCCATCCGTCCCCTTTTCCCCAAGGATCTGCGTAACGACGTTGCCCTGACGCTCACCGTCATGTCCGTCGACTACGACTGCTCGCCCGAGATCACCGCAATGATCGGTGCATCCATCGCCCTTTCGATCTCCGACATCCCGTGGAACGGCCCGATCGGCGGCGCATTCATGGGTCTTGTTGACGGTGAGATCATTCTCAACCCCACCTATGAACAACAGAAGAAGAGCGACCTCCAACTGACGGTTGCCGCTTCTATGGAAAAGGTGGTTATGATCGAGGCAGGCGCAAATGAGGTCGATGACGACACCATGTACAATGCCATCATGAAGGCACACGAGGAGATCAAGGATCTGCTCCAGTTCGTCAACGGCATCATCGACGAGGTCGGCAAGCCCAAGTTTGACTATCCCTCTTGCGAGCTCGACCACGATATGTTCGACGAGATCTTCGCATTCTGCGAGAAGGACGTTATGGACGCGCTCGACACCGACGACAAGAACGTCCGCGACGCAAAGATGGTTCCCGTTAAGGATGCCATCCTTGAGAAATTCACCGAAAAGTACCCCGAGCTTCCCGGCATGATGGATGAGCTGGTCTACAAGATCCAGAAGAAGATCGTCCGCCGCTGGTTGCTCGTTGATAAGAAGCGCGTAGACGGCAGACGTATGGATCAGATCCGTCCCCTCGGCAGCGAGGTTGGCGTTCTGCCCCGTACCCACGGCTCTGGACTCTTCACCAGAGGTCAGACGCAGGTTCTCACCGTTGCAACCCTCGGCACGCTTTCCGAGGCACAGATGCTCGACGGCATCGACAGCGAGACCTCCAAGCGCTATATGCACCACTACAACATGCCCGGTTTCTCCACCGGCGAGGCAAAGCCCGTAAGAAGCCCCGGACGCCGCGAGATCGGTCACGGTGCATTGGCTGAGCGTTCGCTCATTCCCGTTCTTCCCTCCGAGGAGGAATTCCCCTATGCAATCCGTCTGGTTTCCGACGTCGTATCCTCCAACGGATCGACCTCGCAGGGCTCCGTTTGCGGATCCACCCTCGCTCTCATGGATGCCGGCGTTCCGATCAAGGCTCCCGTTGCAGGTATCTCCTGCGGTTTGATCACCGCCGAGGACGGCTCTTGGGACACCATGCTCGACATTCAGGGTCTTGAGGACTTCTACGGCGACATGGACTTCAAGGTTGCAGGTACGCACAAAGGCATCACCTCGATCCAGATGGACCTCAAGGTTGACGGTCTGACCCCTGCTATCATCCGCAAGGCACTTGAAATGACCCATATCGGTCGTGATTATATCATTGACGAAGTTCTGCTCAAGGCAATTCCCGCACCTCGCGCTGAGGTTTCCAAGTACGCACCCAAGATGACCAGCATGAAGATCGATCCCGACAAGATCCGCGAGGTTATCGGTAAGGGCGGTGCCGTCATTCAGAAGATCGTTGCCGATACCGGTGCCAAGATCGACATTGAGGACGACGGAACCATCCACATCGCAGCCGTTAACGGTGAGCAGGCAGCAGCAGCCAAGGCTTGCATCGATGCCATCGTATTTGAGCCCGAGGTTGGCGCGATCTACACGGGTACCGTAACAGGCATCAAGGAATTTGGATGCTTTGTTGAGTATGCCCCCGGCAAGGAAGGTATGGTTCACATCTCCAAGATCGCACCCCGCCGCATTGAAAAGGTTGAGGACGTACTCAAGCTTGGCGACGTTGTAAAAGTAAAATATATCGGACTTGACAAGAAGGGCCGCATGGACTTCTCGATCAAGGACGCTCTCGAGGGCTGATCGCCCGAAAGAATAACGGGGCGGTCACGTCGGCAGAATTATGCCGTGTGACCGCCTCCATTTTCAAAGGAAAGGACGGTTATCCGCATGGGCAATCGCGCAACCCCATCTCGCAGCTTTAATACCGTTAAGCATTCAAACCGCAAGGAACGTCAGGCACGCCAAGAGCGCGAGCGAATGACCCTTCTCTCGATCTGCATCGTTATCATCGCCATCCTGCTCACTCTTTCGGTCTTCCTCTTCTGTTCGCTTGCCGATGAGCTCAACGATAAAAACAGCGGATCGGACGATAACGAAACCGAAACCAACAATACTCCCCCCGAGCAAGGCATCACATACACGCAGATCACACTGGCAAACAGCAAGGTGCATGAGGGTGAATTGATCGTGGTAAATGAAAGTCACGCTTACGTGTTCCCCACAATTCCCACAGGATTGGTCAACATTTACGAAAACCGCACCAAGGTCAACGGCACAAACCCCTATCAGATCAGCTACACGACATATCAGCTTCAAAAGAGCGCGTTTGATGCATTTGAGCGTATGCTTCTTAAATATTATGAGGTATCCGAGGATAACTCAACTATCATTACATCGTCCTACCGTTCCTACGAGGATCAGCAAAATCTCGGCAGCTCCATTGCGGCAGGTTACTCCGACCATCACACAGGGTATTGTGTAGCACTTCAAAAATCCTCTTTCTCATCTTCCGGCAATCGCGAAAAGCTGGAAAATGACCATTGGATCTACCAAAACGGTTACAAATACGGCTATATCGTTCGCTATCCCGCCAATAAAACCGATGCAACCGGTGTCAGCGATTACTCCTACTGTTTCCGATATGTCGGCATTCCGCACGCAACCTACATCAATCAAAAAAGCATTTGTCTCGAGGAATATGTTGAACTGTTAAAGAGTAGCTACTCCGCAAACGAGCATCTCAAAATTGAAGGTGCCGACGAAAACAGCTACGAGGTCTATTATGTTGCCGCAAGCAACGGAGATCTCACCACTGTCAGCGTTCCGTCCAATTACGCTTACACCGTTTCGGGTGACAACGTCGGCGGATTTATCATTACGGTAGATCTCAGCACCCCAAAAGCATAAAAAGCAATCCCCTCGCACAAACTACTATCACAAACGGAGGAAACTACCATGGAAAATGAAAACGTAACCGTTCTGCACCCCGAAGAAGAGCTGAACAGCGCAACCGTTTGCGCTGAAGGCGAAGAGCTCTCGGTATGCAACTGCGAAAACGACGAAGAAGTGACGCTGTTTGAAAGCGAAGATGACATTGAACTTGATTATGATGTTGAATATGAGGATGAGCTTGCCGAATCTCCGAAAGACATTTTTGCACGCAAGTGCCGCGAGATCAAGGATGTGTGCAACTCTACCGCCACACGACTTGTCAATGACTGGAAGGAAACAAACGGCAATCCTTATATCAAGCAAACATGTGTCACACAAATCGACATTTATAAGGATCCCGAGGATGTGACACCAATCGACACCTTCCGCACCGAGCAGGTCAAAAGCTATTCCGCACGCTCGGTGGCGATTCTCGGTGCCGCCGCGTTCGTGGTAGCCTGCACTGCAGAAACCATTGTAAAAAAGCTTTTAAAAAATCATTAACCAAAATAAAAATTCGGATCAAGGCATGAAAGCTCTTGATCCGAATTTTTTATCTATATTTGGCAAATCAACCGCCAAGATAGGCACGTCGGATGCTATCGTCAGCCAACAGCTCCGCACCGGTTCCGCTTTTGGCGATCTTACCGATCTCGAGAACGTACGCACGGTCGGCAATGGCAAGCGCTTTTTTCGCGTTTTGCTCAACCAACAAAACGGTCGTTCCCTCTTTGTTTACCTGCTTGATCATATCAAAAATGGTATTGACATACAAAGGAGAAAGTCCCATACTCGGTTCATCCAATAAAAGCAATTTGGGATGTGACATCAGCGCGCGGCTCATTGCCAGCATCTGCTGTTCTCCTCCCGAAAGCGTACCGGCGATCTGCTTGGAGCGCTCCTTGAGGATCGGAAAACGCTCGTACATGCTCTCCAGCGTCTCTTCCATTTCCTTTTTGTCATTTCGCGTGTAGTATCCGAGACGGAGATTTTCCGCAACCGTTAATTCCTGAAAAATACGGCGTCCCTCGGGTACCTGTGCGACACCCATTGGCACCAGCTTATGTGCGGGAACCGCGGTAATATCGTGTCCCGCAAAGGAAACCTTTCCCGCCTTTTTGGGGATCAGGTTGCAAAGAGAATGCATAATGGTGGTCTTTCCCGCTCCGTTCGCACCGATCAGCGCAACCACTTCACCCTCGTTTACCTGAAAGGAAACGCCCTTGATGGCTTGGATCAAGCCGTAACATACCTCCAGATTTTCCACTTCCAATAAAGCCATTTGCATACCCTACCTTTCTGTATCAATCGTCACCGAGATATGCTTTGATGACCTCGGGGTTGGACAGAACTTCATCCACCGAACCTTGTGCCAACATGGTACCGAAATTTAGTACCATCAATTCGTCACAAATACCCGAAACCAAGCTCATATCATGCTCGATCAAAAGCACCGTCATATCAAAATTGTCACGCACAAAGCGGATCGTTTCCATCAACTCGGCGGTCTCCTGCGGGTTCATTCCCGCCGCAGGCTCATCAAGCAACAACAACTTGGGGTTTGTTGCCAAAGCACGCGCGATCTCCAACTTGCGCTGCTTTCCGTAAGGCAGGTTGGAAGCCATTGTACGGCGTTCATCATCCAGATCAAACACACGGAGAAGCTCTCTCGCCTTAGCGCGGAGCTCTTTTTCGGTCTTCCAATAGCGAGGCAAACGGAAAATGCTCTCAAACAGATTGCATTTGGACTGGTTTCCCATGCCCACCAGCACATTGTCGATCACCGACATATTCGAAAACAGACGAATATTCTGGAAGGTACGCGCAATTCCCCTTTTGTTGATCTCAATTGCGCTCTTTCCCGTCAGCTCTACACCGTCAAGAAAGAAGGTTCCCGTTGTGGGTCTGTAAACGCCGGTAAGAAGATTAAACACTGTGGTCTTGCCTGCGCCGTTGGGACCGATCAGCCCATAAAGGGCGTTCTTTTTGATCTTTAAATTCACATCCTGTGCTGCCTTTAGTCCTCCAAAGGAGATGCCAAGATTTCGCGTTTCAAGCATATATTCGCTCATTTTTTATCTCCTTTCTCGGGTTTTTCGGGCTTTTCGGGATCAAGGCTGTGATCGGGGGTAATATCGGTGGAAAGAATCGTGTCCATTGGAATTTTTGTGGGGATCCTGTCCCATTCCACATTAGAGCCGGGTTCCTGGGCTGCCGATTCATGCTTTTTGCGAATTTTCTTCATCATAGAATCCACCAGTCGGCGCAAATTAAAGCGATTGCGCAGTACGGCGAGCTTGGGCGCGTTGTTCCACATAACAATCAAAATCAAAATAAGCGCGTAAATGAGGAATTTCAATGCCGCAAAGTCTCCCGAAAGATGTGTAGTCAGCTTCACATTGATAAATGTCAGTACGGTGGCGGCGATCAACGAACCGCTGATATTCCCCATGCCGCCGAGAACCACCATAACAAGGATCTCTATGGAATAGTTAAAGGAGAAGAAACCGTAGTCAACCGGTGTTGTGTTGTGTGCGTAAATTACGCCCGCGATACCCGCAAAAAACGCGGCGATCACAAACACAACCAGCTTGTAGTAGGTAACATTGACTCCCATTGCGCGCGCCGCGATCTCATTATCACGGATCGCTTGAATCGCACGCCCATGCTTGGAACGCATCAAATTTTGCGCGACAAACACTGTAACAAGCGCCACGGTCAGCGCAATAATATACAATAGCTTACCGTATTTCTGAGTGCTAAGCCCCATGGCACCGCCAAAGATTTCTTGATTCATAAACACGGTTCGTACGATCTCACCAAAAGCAAGCGTCACGATCGCCAGATAGTCCCCCTTGAGACGCAGAGTCGGCAAACCGATCAAAAGTCCAAACAAGGCAGCCATAATACCGCCCACCAGCATGGACAGGATCAGTACGATCAGTTTGGAATCGATGATTGTATGCAGGTAATTGGCAAAAAAACCGCCAATATAAGCGCCCACACACATAAATCCTGCGTGTCCAAGGCTCAATTCCCCGAGAAATCCAACCACAAGGTTCAAAGAAACCGCCAAGATCATACTGTATGCGATCTGCGTTAAAAGCAAAGAGGTAGAACCTTTGACAGAGCCCGAAAGACCTGTAACGGTAAACGGGATCAGAAGTGCCAAAACAAAAACATAGTTGATAAAATATTTAGCCTTTATTTTTTTCTTTTCAACGGGCAGTTTGTTTTGTGTATTCATATTTGTTCTCCCCTCTCTCAAACCTTCTCGCGGCGCTTTTTACCAAGCAATCCCGTGGGTTTGACCAACAAAATGATAATCAGCAAACCAAACTCGATCGCTGTGGTATACGGTGCCAAAGCGGGGATGCTGAGTGCCAGCTTTTCGATGACGCCAAGCAAAATACCGCCGATCATCGCGCCGGGGATCGATCCGATACCGCCAATGACAGCCGCTGTAAATGCCTTGATACCGGGCATAGAGCCGAGCGTCGGCGTAACGCTTGGGATCTGCATGAGATAGAAGGTACTTGCAAACGCCGCCAAAGCCGACCCGATTGCAAAGGTCAGCGTAATAATGCCGTTAACATTGATACCCATAAGCTGTGCCGCGGCACGGTCCTCGGACACAGCCAACATAGCACACCCTACCTTGGTCTTTTTGATAAACAGCGTCAGTGCAACCATAATGATCAAACAAAGCCCCAAGGTGATGAGCGAAGAAATACTTATGGACACATTGAACAGCTCGACCGAACCAAAGTTGCCCAACGAAACCGCGCGGGATTTACTGCCATAGATCAGCTGCGCAATGCTTTGCAAAAGGTAACTGACACCAATGGCGGTAATCAAAACGGCAAGCGGAGATGCGCCGCGCAAAGGACGGTACGCCACACGTTCGGTCAAAAGTCCCAACAGTGTACAAACCACCACCGCGACAACAATAGCCGGAACAGCATGCCCCATCAATGCCATGGTGGAAAAAATAGCATATGCCCCAACCATAATGATATCACCGTGCGCAAAGTTCAGCATTTTCGCAATGCCGTAAACCATGGTGTATCCCAATGCGATAAGCGCGTAAATACCGCCCAGGCAAAGTCCGTTTATCAGTGTGTTCATAAATACTCCTTCTTTGGATCTACAAAAGATGGCTCCCTACTTGCAAATACAGGTTGGAGCCCGAGGGATCCAACCGTATTTGCAATATCGGGAATGACAGGAATTATCTGTCGAGAGTAACGATGTTTGCTTCCTTCTCGCAGGATCCTTCTGCTGTCCAGATCATGTTCTTACCGGTAACACCCGAATACTTAAACTCACCGCCGGTCAAAATGGGCTTGAGCAGCTCGGTCAGCTCGCTTGCGGTAATATTGACATTGTCAACCTTTGCTGCCTTCATAGCCTCAAAAATGATCATAACAGCGTCATAACCGTCAGCGGCAAACTGGTCGGGCGTTTTGTTGTACTTGGCTTTGTAAGCCTCAACAAACTTCTTAACATCAGCGTCATCGCTGTTGACATCAAACGGAGTGATATACTTGATCTCAGCGGTTACAGAATCGTCGAGCTGATCGGCAATGCCGTCAAGACCGTCGCAACCGAAGATCGGCACGTTAAAGCCCTCTTGCGCAGCCTTTTTGGCAACCAAGCCGGCCTCGGTGTAGTAGAAAGGCAAAAACAGTACATCACATGCAGCAGCTTTAAGATCGCCTACCTGCGTGGAGAAATCCTTGTTGTTTTCCTTGTTAAAGGTCTTAACAATATAGTCGGTACCCTTGGTCTTATTCAGCTTGGTCATTTGAGCCTCAAAAGCCTCGTAAATGCCGGAAGAATAGGTATCGCTGGTGTCGTAGATCACACCGATCTTGGAGTAGTTTTTGACCAGCTCGTCAGCCGCAATGGTACCCTGCTGAGGGTCGCCAAAGCATACACGGAAGCCGTGAGCTCCGGTTGCAATAACATCTGCTGCGGATGCGGAAGGTGTCATAAAGAGAACATTGTCCTCTTTTGCAGCCTCACCAAAGGATTTGGCGGCACCGGACGTAACCGAACCGATGGAAACCTGCATTCCCTTTTCAAACAGGGTGGTGTAGCCTGTTGCTGCTTTGTCAGCCGCGGCAACATCGTCGATCATCTCAAAAGAAAACTTTACGCCGTTGAGACCGCCGTTGGCATTGATCTCATCGATCGCGATCTGAGCACCTTCTTTAACGGAAATACCGTAGGAGGAGTTGTCACCGGTGAGAGGGCCGGTGGCACCGATCTTGTAGGTGTTTTCAACAAAGCCCTCGGAAGTGCCGCAGGAGATCATTCCCATTGCACAGAAGACCAATGCGAAAACGAGACATGTGATTTTGGTAAACTTTTTCATTTCGTTTTACCTCTTTCTAAATATTTATTTTTAAGTCCGCAGACATAAAAATCTAAATATCTTCCCATTTTATTATACCCTATATTTTATCGCAAATATCGGAATTTGTCAAGCAATTTTTTCAACATTTTTTTTATAATTTCCAAGCACAAACTGTCACTCATGCACAATTTTTTCATTTTTATACAGAAAATATGCATATTTTCATCGCAAAAGTACTCCTAAAAGAGTCTTTCTTTGGCAAATCGTTGAACCGATTTGTGCAGAACGCCAAAAATATTTTACTTGACAAACTCGGTATGATATGGTAAAATAAAAGAAAAAGGGGTAAAACCTATGCCAACTGAAAATTCTTACAAGATCAAGACAAAAAACAGAAATCTCTTTTTGAGAGTTTCCAAGGGGCACTTTGCAACCAGCCATAGCCATATCAATTTTTACATTGACGTGACCACGCAAAAAACGCGCTTGTCCGAGGCTACTGCCGTTGCAAAGGAACTGGTTTCGTATTACAACAACTACACCATCGTTGACACCATTCTCTGCCTGGACGGCACCGAGGTCATCGGCACGTGTCTCGCAAATGAGCTTACACGCGGGAATTTCGTCAACATGAACGCACACCAGACCATTTACGTCGTCACCCCCGAGCATACCACGGGAAGCCAGCTTCTCTTCCGCGACAACATCGTTCCCATGATTGCGGGCAAAAACGTGCTGATCTTAGCGGCGTCTGTCACAACGGGCTACACCGCGCAGGCGGCTGTTGAGGCGATCAAATATTACAGCGGACACGTTGCGGGCATTTGCTCGATCTTTGCAAGCATCGACGAATGTGCGGGATATCCCGTTCGCGCGGTGTTCCACACCAACGACCTGGACGGCTACGCCACCTACGGCTCGCACGAATGCCCTCTTTGCAAGGAAGGCCAAAAAATTGACGCTCTGGTCAACAGCTTTGGATATTCCAAGCTCTGACAAAATTGCATAAAAGAACAGCAGGGATAGCGGTTTCAGGCTATCCCTGCTGTTATTCTATTGAAATTATTTGCTGTATTTTCTCCGATAGCGCTCGATCCAGTCGATCAGCCCGTCCACGCGCTTGCCGCACACGGTCAGGGGCTTGCCGTCAAAGATCTCGCGGGCGTTGGTCACAAAATCGTCACGGGTGAGCTCGCGCTCGCGCACGATGGAATTGGGGGCACCAAGTCCCAACTCGTACATCCATACGCCGCTATAGCCGACCTCGCACAGCGCCTCGTAAAGTGCCGCCCAATCGATGTCGCCCTCGCCGGGGAGCCAGTGGCGCTCGTCGAGGAAATCGTAGTCCGAAACGTGCAGGGTGACGATCTTATTGCCGATCTTGCGGATGTATTCGTGCGGCTTTTCGAGAGACAGCAGGTGGTTGGTGTCAAAGCAGGAGCGAAGATCCTCATGCGCCGAAAGGAGCTCGAGCATCTCGTCGGAATTGCGCCCGATGCAGGAGCGCGGAAGATCTTCCACGCAGATCACGCCGCCAAAGCCCTTTGCATACTCGGCAAGACGGGCAAGCGAGCGCTTGGAGCACTCAAGCTGAGCCTGTCTCGCATCATCCCAAACGGGCTCACCGCTGGGGTGCACGACAAAGCGCTTGATGCCAATTTTTGCCCCCTCGTCGATCAATCCCTTGAAATACTCGACCGTGTGGTCGCAAAGATCGGGGCGTGAGAGATCAAACTCGGAAAAGGGCGCAAACGGCAGGTGAAACGACCACAGCTCGATGCCGTAGGTATCGGACAAGCGCTTGATCTCGGCATAGTCGAGCTCCTTTTCGGGCTTGCGGCCGATCGAGATCTCGATCGCATCCACACCTGCCCTTTTGTAGTCGGCAAACAGCTCGTCGGTGAGAGGCGCGCCGCACGAGGATATTCCAATTCGGTACATAACAGTTTCTCCTTTTTTTAATACGTTTTGCGGATTGACAAACCGCCGCGAATATGTTATAATGCTTTATCTTTAAACACGAAAGGACGCAAAGCAATGTCAAATTATATTATGGATCTGCGTAAGATCGTGGGACACCGCACGCTGTTGCAGGTGGGTGCCAGTGTGATCGTTGAAGACAGCGCGGGGCGCATCCTCTTGCAGCAACGCACCGACAGCGGTCTTTGGGGATATTCGGGCGGCTCGGTGGAGCTGGACGAGGCAGTGGAGGACGCCGCAAAACGCGAGCTGTTTGAGGAAACCGGGCTTTGTGCCGAGGAGCTTAAGCTGTTTGGCATCTTCTCGGGGCCACAAACGCACCACATCTACCCAAATGGCGACGAGGTTTCCACCGTGGACATCGTTTTTCTCTGCAAAAAATACACGGGTGAACTGAAATGTCAGGAAGACGAATCGCTGGATCTGCGCTTTTTCGAGCCCTCCGAGGTCCCCAAGGAGCTCTCGCCCCCGATCATCCCTGCCCTGCGCAAATATCTCCAAACACGCGGTATGTGATCGCTCTGCTTTTTCTATATTATACCTTATTTCGAAGGAAATGTAAATAGAAAAACCGAATTTTGACACGCGTTTTGATGTAAAAATGATGCAGAATGAATGTTCCGTTTCTCCCCATCACGCCGAAGGCGTATATAAAATCCGCAACCTGTTGCGGCATGGAAACGCGGCAACACCGCGAATGGAATCAACACGAAGTGTTGCATGGCATCTAACAGCAAAAAACATACCCACGCCCCCCTTCCCCATCTGCGGCTTGCATAAAAAAACGGGAATCATGAACAAAAATTCGACTTCGTCGAATTTCGCGTACAACCCGCGTCTTGTTTGGCGGTAATTCCTTTGTTTGGTTTGCGGCTTGTGCGCGATTCCTCACATCCATCGTCTGTTCCATAGAAAAAGCCACCCACGGGGGGGTGGCTTTTCTTATGGAGCAGATGACGGGAATCGAACCCGCGTATTCGGCTTGGGAAGCGGACACTCTGCCATTGAGTTACATCTGCATATTCTTGAACCGTACTCTAATATTATAATACAAAATGCGCCCGATGTCAAGTGCTCGGACGCATTTTTTTCAAAATTTCATATTCATTTTTCGACTTTTTTCAAGCCGGCTTTATACCGTCTTGCGCCGGTTTTTATCCCAAATCAAACGCAAACCGCGAAGCAGAAGCGTGTCGTCCATGATCATGCTGTGTCGGCAATGCGGAGCGATCACATCACT
>JAFTXB010000242.1 GCA_017461825.1 Clostridia bacterium | reverse complement strand
GGCGCAGGGATCTTGCTCATTACTTCGTTTTTCCCTATGACAGTAACATCCTTTTCATTCTCGCAGGATGTTACTTGGAATAAGGAAAGGCTATTGGTAAGTGTTTATAGATCCCTTCGTCGCGCCGCTTTACGGCGTTCCTCGGTTTTGCTCCGCTCGCGCCGCTTTGCGGCTTCTCGACTTCGCAAAACTTCGCGGGCTTCGCACGCTCAGGATGACAGATTAAAGTTTTATTTGGCGAAACTCCGCTCAGGATGACAGGTTAGAATTTCGCTTTGCGATTTCACTATGTTTAGGATGACACGGATATGTTGTGCAATTTGGTATCGCAGGCGGCAGGTTTGCTTTGATGGCAAAAAAGAACTCACGTTGGAGCCGTTGGCTTTTGCGTGAGTTCTTTGTTATTGGATTTCGTTTTTTATGAATAACGGTCGTCCGGCACTTCTTCTGTAAGCTCAAAGCTCGCGTCTGTTTCGTACGCTTCACCGCCATCGGCATCGGCAGGTCTCCATGCCTGCCCGAAATTGATGTCGCGGAAAAGCGCCGCAAGTCCCGTGATCTGTTTTAAGCGCAGGATCTCGTCCTTGTCCATTCCGAGATGCTTGGAGATCCACGCATCGCTTCTTCCAATATCGTGCAGATCGCGGATGATATTGCTCATGAGATCAACATCATGCGAGCCTCTTGCGCGGTTGTGGCGGATGGTGCTTGCCATTCTCTCGGACAGCGGTTTGTCGATAACAGAAACCGGCATCATGCCCCTCTCTCTCTCGTAAATATCGGGATAATCCTTCATGACACGGTAGCGGTGAAAGCCGTCGACAATGACATACTTATCCTGTTCCTTATTATAATAGCATACAATAGGCATCGTGTAGCCATCGGCTTTGATGCTGTCATAAAGCAGCTTGATTTCGGGCGGTGCCATAACATTGGGGTTATAGTCATTGGGCGCGATCTTTTCGAGCGGTACCGCGATCACATTATATACGGGACTTTTGAATTCACTTGCCATTTATCATTTCTCCATACTGTTCTTTGATCAATTCGATTCGCCGCTGTTCCTCTCGCGTGAGCCCAAAGCCCATAAAGCGGCACATGTGGTCGTTTTTGAGGATGCAGTAGCACATGCGTTTCCAGCTTGGAATATCCTTTGATGACAAAATATCATCGGTGTGGTCGGGGATCTTGTCGAGGAAGATCACGCGTGACTTTCGGCTGAGCGTATAGTTGGAAACACCGTTGCGCGCAATGCGATAACCGTGCTCCTCCAGCTCGCGGATGGTCTCCTCGGAAAGTCCTCCTCCTATTTTATGCCAGAATTCGATAGACGTGTTGAATTTTTTGATGTACGTATTTCGCAAGCGGTGCGGCAGGGTATCAAGCAAAAAGTGGGTATAAGACTCCCATGTGTGCCCCTCGGGCAGGGTGATGCTGCGGTAGCCCATTGCTTTTGTCTTGCCGTAGATCGCCGCAAAATTGACGCCCCGCACACGCCCGACAAGCCGCATCCAGACCTCGGGGTCGATGACGCGGTAGAGATTGAGGCTATCCTTGGAATACTCATTAAAGGGCGACGCGACACGCATCTGATCGACCGTGAGCCCGGCCTTGTAATACAGATCGTAAAGGCGGTTGTAATCGTAACCCAATTTACAGTTTGCCGCCCAAACATCGGTGGTTGACCAATCGTACATGGGAGAAGCGCACCAAATGTCCTTGAACTGCTTTGTGATCCAGCACTCGCCCTTGTATCCGTATTTCTTGTTTAAAAATCCGCTGTAACGCTGAAGTGATTCGTCGGCGCGCATACCAAGCAGGCAAACGGTTTTCTTGTTGCCGTGGCTCTCTTTGTAAAATCTGCCGAACTGCTTTGCAAGATCCTCCTGATGCATGCGGTATCGGTAATGCGTAAAAGGCTTTTCGAGATTGATGACATAGGGGTAATTGGGCATGGGGCGGATCCAGGAATCCTTTTTGGTTTCGTCCCACGGATACCAAAACATTTCATAGCTGCTCAGCGCCGTACGTGTTGCCATGGGCAAGCATACCCAATAGGGCTCAACCTCGTCCTTGATCCGCTCAAAGGTTCGGGTGACAAATTCGGTAGTGAGGGTATACTGTGCCTCAAAATCCTGATGAAATACCCCTACCGTGCGGTTGGGATAGTGCTCCCGTCGATAGTCCAGCAGCATATTCAGCAAAAGTCCGCTATCCTTTCCGCCGCTAAAGGAGATATAAATGTTGTCAAATTCACGAAACAAAAACTCCAAACGGTTTTGCAACGCTTCGTAAACATCAAGCGGCAAATATTCCTTTTTCAACCTTTACACCCTCCTTTCCCTCGATGCTTTTGGGATAATTGAATACAGTATACCATATTCCCCTGCAAAAAGAAACCGAAAAATGTAAATATTTGTTATCTCTTTGCACGAAAATTGACATGGAATTTTGTGAAACCTATTGCATTTATCTTTGTTTTATGTTAAAATAGAGAAAAACATTGGAAAGGAGAACCGTATGTTTGTAATCAAGCTTGCGGGCATCCGCATTCGGATCGAAAACAGGTTTCCCTTTATTGAGCGTCAATGCCGCGGCTATCTTTGCGAAGGAGAGGATGCCGAGTTCTCTGTGTCGGTCAGCCCCGACGAGATTTTGGAAGAGCAAAAGTTTGGAGAATTTTCGGATGGGTACTGTGAAAGCATTTGCATCTACCGCCACATCTGTGAAATTTTGCCGTCCTATAATATTTTTCTTATGCATTCCTCGGTCATTGAGGTCGACGGCTATGCCTACGCCTTTACCGCAAAAAGCGGGGTTGGAAAATCCACACATACGGCACTTTGGCTCAAAAACGTGCCAAATGCCCGTGTGCTCAATGGGGACAAGCCGCTCTACCGTGTGGAGGATGACGGCTCGCTGACCGTGTTTGGCACCCCGTGGAACGGCAAGGAAAACTGGGGTGAAAACATCTCGGCACCTCTCGCTGCCGTCTGCTTTATCGAACGTGGCGCGGAAAACAGCATTCGCCGTGCCGACGAGGAGGACGCGGTCTCGCGCCTGATGCACCAGCTTTATCTGCGCGGCAGCCGCGAATCGGTGACAAAGCAGCTGACCCTCATGGACGCTCTGGTGCGCGGCGTACCCTACTTTGTGCTTGCCTGCAATATTTCGGACGAGGCGGCACTGCTTGCATGGAATACCATGCGAAAATCATAAAAAAGGAGATTTTTGACCTATGCAGATCAATAAGGATTTTACCATTCAGAAGGTGGGCGGCTCTTACGTTGCCGTTCCCGTTGGAAAGACCAGCCAGCATTTTCACGGTATGGTGCGCCTGAATGAAACAGGGGCGTTTTTGTGGAAGCTGATGGCAGAAAAGGATGTCACCGAGGAGGCGCTTGTTGACGCGCTCCTTGCCGAATACGACGTTTCCCGTGAGATTGCCGCGGCAGACGTGCACCGCATTGTGGAGCAGCTGCGCGAAAACGGCATCTTTATCGAGGCATGAGCGAATCGATTGAAAAACAGCTGCGCGAGGAGGGCTTTTACGTCAGCACAACGGTGGGAGTGAGCATGAAGCCCATGCTCCGCAACCGCCGCGACCGCGTGATCCTGCGCCCGCTGCAACCCGGCGAGATCCTCTCCAAATACGACCTGCCGCTCTACCGCCGTCCCGATGGAAAATACGTGTTGCACCGCATCATTGGGGTGTGTGACGGCTATTACATCATTCGCGGCGACAACACCTATCAAAAGGAAAAGGTTCCGTTTGAGTGGATCCTTGGAGTGGTGACCGAGTTTTACAGAGGCGACCGACACGTTACGGCAGATAAAAAGTCCTACCGCACCTATGCCGCCGTTTGGCAGGGAATTTACCCCCTGCGCTATCCGCTCCACGCCGCGCGTATGCTGGCATCGCGGGTGAAAAGACGGTTACTGCCAAAAAAATAATCTTTCGCACGACAGATTTTAAAAAAAGAGATTGACTGTATGAAAAAAAGTGATCAGTTCACCCCCGGATTTCCCAAACGCGTTCCGCTCAGCGGCAGAATGCTTGTGCTTGGCATGATGTTTGCCGTTTTTGCGCTTGTTATCGGTTATGGGATCCCGTTTATGCTGTTTGCAACCATTACCTTTGAAGACGGCACCCCGTTGCCGCTGTGGTATAGAATCATTTTCGCATTTCTCGCTTCGATCGTTGAAATTGGTGTTTTGTCGCTTGTTCTGCCGATCCTTTCCCGCGCCTTTGGAAAGCGCGGTGCTATGACACTGACAAAAAACGGCGTTGAGGATACGTTTGTGATCTTCACCATTTTTGCGTTTTGGACGACCCTACGGGTTCGCATGATTCCGTGGGAGGCACTCACCCCCGATGAAACCGACCCCGACGTTTGGCTTGTGGACACCAAGCTCCTGCCGCGTGGCAGTACGTGTTGGCTTGCAAGGCTGATCCTCATGATCATGGGGTTTCCCTTTTCGGTCGGCAAAATCAAAGGGAGCGAGCTTGCCGCCGCACGCGCCGAAGCATTGGCACAAAAAGCCGACTTTGATCCGCCTTTCGGCGTGCTTTGATACCGAAGGTCTCTCTTATACCGCCAATTCTATTTCAATCGAAACAAAATACAAAAAGCTATGACAAATGTTGCTTTAAGCGCTTGTCATAGCTTTTTTTATTGGCTCTTTGTCAGACCCTTTTGTAAAAGGGTCCGACACCCCCAAAACTTTCAAACAGGGGTTCACTTGGATAAAATTGAATGTTTGTGCCCCAATTGAAAGCGTTGGGCAAAATATCAACTTACATGATTCGCGCAGGACACAAAATTCATTACATCAATTCCTCATAGATCTCCATCAGCCGCTCCTCGACTTCGGTTTTGCGAGCGTCAAGCTCGGCGGCTCGAACATAGTCGGCGGAGGCAGATCCAAACAGTTCTTCTTCGATCTTTGCAAGCTCGGCTTCAAGCGTGTCGCACTCCTTTTTTAGGCGTTCGATGCGCGCCTTTTCGCGCCTTGCGTCTGCCGCCGCCTGCTTGTTTTTGAGATACTGCTCCTTTGCGCTGCTGACGGGGGCTGTTGCAGTCGCACCCGTGGCATTTGCGCCCTCACGCTCTGCAATGCGCGCCGCCTTGTAGCTCGTAAACTCGGTGTATCCCTGCCCGGGATGGTCGACATGATAGTCGAGCAGATCACCCGCGAAACATGCCCCCGGCTTAAGCTCCAAAATGCGTGTGGCAAGCTTGTCGATAAGATAACGGTCGTGCGACACCATGACAATAGTCCCCTCAAACTGCTCGAGAGCTGATTCCAGAGCCTCACGCGAATCGATATCGAGGTGGTTGGTGGGCTCGTCGAGCACCAAAAGATTCATGCGCGAAAGGATCAGCTTTGCCAGCGTCAGCCTTGCGCGCTCGCCTCCGCTGAGCACCGCCACCTGCTTGAACACACTCTCGCCGACAAAACGAAACAGCGCCAACGTGTTGCGGATCTCGGTTTCGGTCTTGGTGGGATAGGCGTTCCAAAGCTCGTCAAGCACGGTGTTCTCGGGAGTCAGATTCTGATTTTCCTGATCGTAGTAGCCGATCTCCACGTGATAGCCCGATTCGATCAGTCCCGCGGTGGGGGCGAGCTTTCCAAGGATCAGCTTGATAAGCGTTGATTTGCCGCATCCGTTGGGGCCGATCACAAGCACACGCTCCTGCCTTTTAATGAGAAAAGACAAGTCCTCAAACAGCACACGCCCGGGGTAGGACATGGATAGTCCGCGCGCCTCGAGCACATCGTTACCCGAAGCCAGCGCCTCGGAAAACTGCATACGGATCGCCTTTGGTGCCGCCTCGGGGCGTTCGAGCTTTTCCATCTTGTCAAGGAGCTTTTGTCTGCTCTCGGCGGCAATGATGTTCCGCTCGCGGTTCCAAGCCCTCTGCTGAGCGATATAAGCCTCCTGACGCGCGATCTCCTTTTGCTGATTTCTCTAATGCCTCTCGGCGATCTCTCGGTCGGTCTCACGCTGTGCCATGCTCTTTGTGTAGCCGCCCTGATAGAGCTTTGCCTTGTGATGCTCGATGGCAAGCGTTTTATTTGTCACGCGGTCGAGAAAATAACGGTCGTGCGAAATGACCATGACGCATTTGGGATAGGAAACGAGAAAGCTCTCGAGCCATGAAAGTGTGGCAATATCGAGATGGTTGGTGGGCTCGTCGAGCATGAGGATATCGGGCTCGCGCGACAGCTCCACAGCAAGAGCAAGACGGGTGCGCTGCCCTCCGCTGAGGGTTGCTACCGACTGCCCCATGGCACAGCTGTCAAAGCCCAATTTTTGCAGGATCGATGCGCATCTGCCGCGAAATTCAAGCCCTCCGCCCGACACGTATTTTTCATGCAGGTCGGTGTATTCGCGAATGACTGCGGGGTCGCCGCCCTTCAGTCCCGCCTCAAGCTCTGTCAGTCTTTTTTCGGCTGAAAGATGGTGGGGGAAGGCTCGGTACATGCGCTCCAGCACCGTAACCTCCTCGCCGTCGCTGTCAAACGCGCCCTCCTGCGACAGCACGCCAACGGTTTTTCCTTTTGATATATAGACCTCTCCGCGCGTGGGCTCCTGCTCCCCGAGGATCAAACGAAAAAGCGTGGATTTTCCGCATCCGTTGACACCGATGATGCCGAGGCGGTCGTTCTCCTCCAAAGAGAAAGAAACACCCTCGAGGATCGGTGTGGTGCCGATGGAAAGGGAAAGGTCATTTACACTGATTGCGATCATGCCAAAAACTTCCTTGGGTTAAAATTTTGTCTTTGCCTCAACGGCAACTCCGAGAATGCGCGCGCGCCCGATCTCAAAATCCTCGGGGCACAGCGGAATGGGCTTGTACTCCTCATTTTCGGGGATCAATGCCAAGCGGTGATTCTTTTTGTAAAAACGCTTGACGGTTGCGCTGTCACCGTCGACGAGACACGCCACAATGTCGCCGTGCTCGGCATACTGCTGCTTGTGAAACAGGACGTAAGAGCCGTCCACAATTCCACAGTTTTTCATGCTGTCACCGCAAACAACCAAATAAAAATATTCGTCCACATCCTGCACATCGGCAAACTCGCGCCCGAGCATGGTTTCGTCGGTAACGATAGGAGCGCCTGCGCGGATCACGCCGATGACGGGCACCATGTGGGCAGCGATCATTGCCTTGTAGGATGCCTCGCTGTTGCGTCTCCCCTCGGCGGTTCCCATCAGCTCATCAAGGCTGACCGAAAAGAAATCGGCGATCAGCGCAAGCTTATCTGCCTTTGGTGTGGATCGCCCGCGTTTCCAATCCGAAAAGGTGGAAGCCGAAATGCCGGTTGCCTTGGATACCTGATAAACCGACACCCCGTGCGCTTGCAATAGCTGTTCAAATGCGGCGTATTCCATGATCTGTCATCCTTTCCTATATCTCTCGTCTGTCGAAACATGTTTTTGTGCAGACCTACAAATAATGTGAAATTCCGAAATATATATTGACATTAATTCGGAAATGCGTTATAATATATATACCCAATGATATTATATCTCAAACAGGAGGAAATGTCAATAGGAATCAAAAAATTTTGCCAACAAAACGGCTTAAAAGGAGGGATTTTAATGTGCGATCAATGTTTTCAGCAGTTTTGCCCCTGCGATTGCCCCAATTTTAATGAAAACGAGGGGAAAAATCGGGCACTATACTGCGTACTTTGCGGAGAAAGGCTACAGCCGGGAGAAGCCTTTTACCGAATACACGGATTTCCGTACTGTGAGTTTTGCTTGGACAGTGCAGAAGCCGAGGAATTGGTTCGCATATGCGAAATTCCAAAGCGAAAATGGCTGGAGCAGATGGGCTTTTCGCAGGAACGAGTGCCAGAGGGGGATTGCGTATGATGAGAGGGACGGATCGAATTTGTACACCTCCGCGCGGGATTTCGGACACGGAATGGGAACGAATGGAGCGAGTACGCAATTTCTTGTGCGGATATCAGCTTTGCGCTGACATGTTGAATCTGCGTCAGTTTGAACGAAAACGCGCACGTCCCTTTTGCGATCCCTGCGACTGCGACGATATTTTGCGCGGCAGTGAGCGTTTTTGGCGCGCGCGGATGTTTGAAGTGGGTGCTTTGATCGATTCCATGCCAAACGGCCGCGAAAAGCTTTTGCTCTACTATCATTACATCCACGGTGAAAGCATTGAGCATATTGGAGACATTCTCGGGGTTTCGCGTCGAACAAGCTATCGCATTCATTTCAAGGGCTTGCGAACAGCATCTGCAATTTTTGAACGCGAAAAACGCGCGGGAAAGATTTCCGATTCATATTAATCTAAAGTTTTTGTCTGTTTTTTGTCAGAAAACTTTTGAAATAAAGTTATACTTGGCGCCGGCGCCAAGACACGTGATTTGCTACGCAAATACACGTCCGACACCTTTCAAAACTTTCAAAAAAGGGATATTTAATCAATGATTGGTATCATACCATACTTAAAGTCTGCAAAAAATGTCAAACAATTGGTATAAAAAACTTTTTTCGTCTCATACTAACAAAAAAAGTTTGGAGGCTGAACATGAAAAAAGATCTTGATACCTTACAGCGTGAATTGTCCTGCTGTATGACCGATAAATCGACCAAAACGACAATTTTTGTAACGCTTGGTGCCTTTGGTGCCGTGACCTTGATCGGCGTTGCGGCAGCTATGGTGTACAACTGCAAGCAAATGCGCGCTGCCCGCGCCCTGAAACGCACAGGCAAAGTGCTTTATATGCTTGGCACCGCCATGCGAAACGTTTCGGGAATGGAAGAAATTTGATTATAACAAATGCGGTAAGAGCCAAAAAGGTCTCCTTACCGCATTTGTTTTTTTGTTTTGTTAAGCGTCAAAGGTCTCCTCGCCCGTAACAGCTCCTGTCTCGTCGGTAAAGCGCACCGTGATACGGTTGCCCTCCCAAATGATGGCCGCCCCCTCGTAACGGTCAATGCCCTGCTCTTTCTTTAGCTGAAGGTGTGGATTTCCTCCAATTACCACGGGGCAGGCTTGCCCGAAATCGTCAAACGGCTCGCCCGGATAATTGACACTCGTTTGGTGCAAATGACCGCACAGCATAATCTGCGGCTTGATCTCTTCCCGCACAAGCTTTGACCAGTATGCATAGGTCTCCTGCTCAATATCAAACGGCGGCTTGTGGATGTGTGTAAACGGCACATGACAGATCACAACGCGTCGTTTCACACCCTCTGCGGCGTGTTCGCACTCGGCATTCCGTACGACCTGCTCCAAAAAGCGTGTTTCTTTTTTGCGAAAATAGGAGCAACAAACGGTATTGCCGTATTCGGCATGGTCATCGGTCTTATCCTCTCCGCAATCCAAAACAATGCCCCATAGATCGCCCACGCGGAAGGTATAGTAAGAATTCCCGCGATCGGTGGGCGTGTAATCGGCAATATGCTCGGCGTAAATGCCGCGCGTATCGTGATTTCCACGGGAAAAGACAACGGGGCGCTCACCCTTTGTGATCTCTCCCGCGATCTTGTGGATCGCATCAAAATACTCGATCTTTCCGCTGTGATTGGGAATATCACCGTTGAGCACCAAAAGATCGGGAGATTCTCCAAAATACATCCCCGCACGCACGGGGGTTTCCACCTTATTGTGGGTGTCGGAAATATGGTAAATGCGCAAGCGATCTCCCTCAACAGGGCGAAACGCAAATGAAGCGCTGCGAACATCCTCGGTCTCGGTAAAGTATGGCTTTCTTTCGATGATCTTGCGGTAGTAAACGGTATACTCGCGCGCCGTTTCAAGCAGCTCGCGCGGCACCTCTACCTTGTGAAGCAGCTTTGACGAACGCAAAATGCCGTTGCTCTCATCATAAAAGCACTCGCCTCCAACCTCTACCCACACCATCAGCTCGCAGGTTGCCAAAACGCAGATCTGATAGTTGTCCGCAACGGCGTACACGGCAGGATAGGCTTTAAAATCTTCCTTAAAATCGTTAAACTCCATAATCTTTCTCCTTATAGTGCCATCAGTTTCGCTACGCGTCGTTCCTTTAAAAATTTTCTCCGTTCCATCCCCACGTATCGCAAAACTCGTATTTTACGTATACGTGATCGGGTGAAATACCCAGCTCTCGCTCAAACAGCGAGCAAACGGTTTTGGTCATCTCGTTTGTGATCGATGCCTCTGCCGAGCCAAACAACTTGATCTCTACCATTGCTACGGGGAAATTGTTATACCCACGGAACCACATGCGGCAGTTATCTGTAAAATTGAGCATGAGCCAATATTCGCTCTTGCCGGGAAAGGTTGTGATCGCCTCACCAAGCTTTGCCTTAATTACCGCCTCCTTTTCCTCGCTCAATCGAAAATTAAATTTGGTATCAATAAACGGCATAATATTTTCTCCTTTTTGTTTTTTTGATTGCCAATTGTAAAAGTCAAAAGTTAGTAAAGTTTTTAGTAAAACAAAACCTTTATGTGTCATCACTGAGAAGGATTGCAAGCAATCCGAGTCGAAGTTTTGCGCAATGGAGCTTGCGGAATGACGACGGGATCTACGAACGGTTATCGCAAGCCTTTCCCCTATTTCGAGTAACATTCTGCGAGAATGAAAGGGATGTAACAATTATTGGGGAAAACGAAGCCATGAAGTAGATCCCGTCGTCGCTTCGCTCCTAGGTTTTGCTCTATTCCGCGCCGCCTGCGGCTTGCTCCATTCCGCAAAACTTCGACTACGGGCTTCGCCCTCCGCTCAGGATGACACGTAAAGGTTTTGTTTTACTAAAAACTTTATTCGACAAGGTAAGATAATTTCGATATTTAAGCAATAAAAGTGGAGAAAAATTGGAATTGTAAAAATCCGGAAAGCATTATAAATATTGATTTTTTGACTTTTACAATCGGCAAAAAGAATTACAACCACAGGAGGAGCACGATTTGACCGCCGCAGACCGATATTACGAAAAAATGACCAAAACACCGATATCCCAACTGATCGTAAAGCTTGGGATCCCCACCACAATATCCATGCTTATCACCAGCATCTATAATTTGGCAGACACCTATTTTGTCGGCACGCTCGGTGAGAGCCCGCAAGCGGCAACGGGAATCCTGTTTACTCTGCAATGCATCATCCAAGCCGTGGCATTTATGTTGGGACACGGCTCGGGCACCTTTGTCTCCAAAGCACTGGCAGACAAAAACGTTAAAGAAGCAACTCGTTATGTTTCCACGGCTTTTTACACGGGAGCCGTTGCGGGAACACTTCTTACCGTGTTCGGTCTGATTTTTCTGACCCCCTTTATGCGTCTGCTCGGCAGCACCGAAACCATTCTCCCCTATGCGCGCGACTACGGCATGTGGGTGCTCATTTCCTGCCCCTTTATGGTCTGCTCGCTGGTGCTCAACAACAACCTGCGCTATGAGGGCAAAGCGTTTTATGCGATGATCGGTCTTACCACGGGCGGTATTCTCAACATCTTTGGCGATTACTTATTGATCCGTCATTTTCAAATGGGCGTGTTCGGCGCTGGAATGGCAACCGCTGTTTCTCAGATGATCAGCTTTACGATCCTGCTTGTTCTATATCTCAAAATGGCGCAAAGCACCGTTTCCGTCCGTGCCGTCAGCCGTGATATCCGTGATTATCTCGGCATCCTCAAGGTTGGATTTCCCTCTCTGATCCGTCAAGGACTCACATCGATCTCAAGCGGTCTGCTCAACAATTTGACAAAGCCCTTTGGAGATGCCGCCATTGCCGCCATGAGTGTGGTCAACCGCTTCTCCTCGCTTGTCATGTGTGTCGGTCTCGGGATCGGGCAGGGCTTTCAGCCCGTGGCATCCTTTAACTATCGCGCAAAGGAATACAAGCGCGTTAAGCAGGGGCTTGTTTTTACCACGGTATTGGGCTTTTGCGTGGTATTTGTGCTGGCAAGCGCGGGCTTTCTCTTCGCGGATAAGATCGTTTATCTCTTTCAAAAAAGCGAAGATGTCATACGCATCGGTGCGCCCGCTCTGCGTTATGCCACGATCGGATTGCTCTTTTTGCCCCTGTCTGTTCCCGTCAATATGCTCTATCAAAGTATCCGACGCGCGGGGGTCGCTTCTTTTTTGTCGATCCTGCGTTCGGGGGCAACGTTCATCCCCACCCTGCTCATTACAACGGCACTTTGGGGGCTTGTGGGAATTCAGATCTCACAGCCCATTGCCGACATCCTCACAGGGCTTTGCTCAATCCCCTTTACCGTCCACTTTTTAAAGCAGAAAGAGTTTGAATAATGCTGATTTTTTGTCAGAAAAGCTTTTTTGTCAGAAAACTTTTAAAAAAGTTTTCCGACACCTTTCAAAACTTTTAAAAAAGGTATTTCGCTATTGTAGTACAGCGTTTCATCTTAAAGTTGATACTTAAACGATATCGCTATAAGATAAAGCATGGCTTACAAGAGCCTCCCTCCGATGAGTGAAAGCGGCAAAGCCGCGTCAAGATCGCCGTTGGCGACTTGCGGTGGCACGCGAAGCGTGACGGAAGGAGAACGCGTGACTAACGGTTATTGCTCGTAATAATACAACCGATAATCCTTTGTGCACGCACTCTCCTTCAGTCACGGCAAGCCGTGACAGCTCCCTCTCGGAGGGAGCCTTCAAGATATCATTACTGTTAACCTGTTTTGTAAACTTTTAAATGAAACAAGATAGTAGTATCTTGTAACATCTAAATTTTATTGTTTTGGCTCAAAAGATTGAACTCCGAAAGGCTCCCTCCGAGAGGGAGCTGTCGCGAAGCGACTGAGGGAGAGTGCGTACACAATGGTTTATCGGGTACAATATTACTAGCGAAAAGCATTAGCTACGCAAATACACGTCCGACACCTTTCAAAACTTTTAAAAAAGTTATTTTGATACAAAACGGTTGGCTCGCGCAATTTGAGCCAACCGTTCTTTTTTGTCATTCACATAGGTTAATTTAGAAACAATAAGAAAGTATCAAACCAGCAAATACTTTACGCCTGCCAAAGACTCGGGGGAATCCGCCGCAGGGGCACCTGCAAGATCATTCATATCGGATACCGCCGTAACAGAGCGGTGATAGCGCTTTGCCACGCTCCACAGGGTGTCCTCACGCGAAGGGTAGCAAATGGTGTACGATGCCCCCGCGCGCTTGACTGCCTCCCCAGGAGTTGCTTCAGTGATCAGGCAAAAACGCGTCTCCCCGCATGTAACAAGGCAAACCGACAGCTCAGCGTCAATTCCGATGCGTTCTCCGTCCACTCGCGCACGGCATGAAACCGCCTCAACGGCTGCGTCATAATCGGTCACGGTATCCACTCCGCCGTCGGTCTCGTAGCGGAAGGGCACCTCAAACTCCTGCGTCATGCTCTCCTCACCGTCGCAAAGCACAGCATGACAACGGCAACGCCCTGTTAAAACGTATTTTCCGCGGTCGCTCACAAGTTCGGTTACGGTTGGTGTCATGGTAAGATCCACGACACTCATTCCCGTGCGGATCCCCGCCTCATCAAGCGTTAAGGTCTGGTTGAGTGAAAAATTGCCGTTGATACATCGCAGGGCACGCGGAACCGTGACCTCGGCATATCGCGGCTCGCACTCTGCCTCGGTGAAATAAAGATCGCGCGTAAACGACACCGTTTCATTTCGCTGTGCGCGGGCACGCAGGATCACGGAGACTTCACAAAGCAATCTGCCCTCTTCGACGGTAACGCTGATCTCGCTACATACCCCCTTTGCGCAGGCATCACAGTTTACCTCGGCACCGTCGGTCAGAACGGCTTGCGAGAACGGCAGCCGCCGATTTTGTACCGTGGGCAATTCGTCACCTCCCTCATGTACGCACAACAGCTTGAGCGCTACCTCGCCGCGGCAATTGACAACGCCGCTGCCCGCAACCGCCTCGGTCACAAACACCTGTCCCTCCGCGGAGATCACGCGAAGATCACTACCCTCGTAAAGGATCTCATCCCCCAGCTGTAGGGGCTCCCCAATGCCCACAAACACACTGCCGCACAGCGCGTTGCCGCATAAACGCTCCACGCCGCCCATTTCCTTGCTACCCATGCTTTCCTCCGGTACACGCGTGCCAAATATCTTTACACGGGAACGCAATCTGCATTTCAGTGATAGCTTTCGGGGAGCCGCCACCCGCCCCGTTGCAAGTTCGGGAACGGTATCGATGTCACACACCAAGCCGTCACCGATCTCAAAATCCGAGGTTATTTCCACGGGAACGCTGAAGGAAAAATCCTCCCCATGCGTGACACAGTACAGCGCGCCGTCGCCCCCCGCATATAAAATAGAATACTCCACTCTGCCGCTCATTTCGGCATTTCCCGCACCGACATAGTGATTGGGAGGCGTAACCGTTGCGCGCACGCGCAAAAGCCGCTTGATCTCGGGGCGGTAATCGGGCAGAGAAAAATCGCTTGTCAGCTCGGTCATCACCGTACGGTCGACCAGCGGAGCCTGCACCCTTACGCCTCCGCGCTCGTTTCTTTTATAGTTGTCCATTTCATTTTGCTCCTTTTTGCATAGATTTTGGTACATTCTATGCGCAAAGCGCGAAGTTTAGACCATGCAAAAACCGACCGCATCACAATTTGCCATACGGTCGGTCTGTTCAAATATTTTGTGAGAATCACCGCCCACCGCGATGACCGCCGCCACCGCCGTGAGAGGAGCCACCGCCTCTGCTGCCGCTATTGGTTTGAATGACGCGTTTTGTCACAAACGATCCGGTAAACACATCGGACTGCCCCGTCAGATTCAGCTTGGCAAACTTGTCAAGCGGATAATCCACCGACTTTTTCTTCATTTTGTAGGATGCATTGACGCTGACACAAGCAATGATCCCGATGATCAGGGCAATGATCAAAGAAACAGTCACAATAATTACGTAAGACACGCCGACACGCCCTTCGTAAGCCTTTGCGGAAAGCGACATGGCAGAAGAGATCCCCACGGGCAGATTTCCGCCCTTGATATTGTCGTATACGTCATCATGATCAAGGATGTAATCCACTTCCTTTTGGCTGATCCTACTGTACGCCTTGCCGTAGGTATAATAATCGTAATAATACACCCCTTGATCCAAAGTGACGATCAAAACCACAATGTCATGTTTGCTCGACAACCCATGCTCGCGCAAAAAATCCTCGCCCGTGTATTTATATCTCGTCGCGCTGTAGGCAGAAACCTTGTGCGTTGCCACGTAAAAGGCACAATCCGAAGCCTCCCACGCGTCAAACACAGCCTCTTTCACCGCACAAATCTCGGCATCGTTCAGCAGCTCGGCGCGGTCAAATACCACCTCGTCGGGGATCGTTTCACCCGCCACAGGCAGGCAAAGCAGGCTCAACAGGAGCAAAAGCGCCCCCAAAAAACATACGTACCGTTTCAAAACAGCGCACCTCCGATCACAGTAAACAGCGCCGTAAGCGGCACGGCAACGGCGGCAAGCAAAAGCCCCAGCTTTGCCATGCTGATGGGCAATTCGCCATAGACCTTGCCCGTGTGCCCGTTCATCGCGTAGGTGTAATTCTTGCCGTTTCGCCCCTTGTAATTGAGCACCCATATCGGCATCAGGGAATACTCCCAATGGCTTTTTTGCACGTTGACCTCGGTTTCCTGCACGGTCACGCTGCTGTAGCCGTGCACGGTGCCGCGCAAGAGCTGTGAGGCGTAGTTCTTCATCCTGCCGCGCACCTCGTCGGTCAGTTGCGCGCGCTCAATGTCGCGCTTCTTTGCCTGAAAGCCCGAAAGATAGGGCATGGAGAAGTCCTCCAGTGCCTCGGACGGATAGGGCAAAATGCCCTCCAGCATCCGTTTGTCGGCTTCGGATAAGGCTGACGTCGTAATGTCCTCAAAATGGATGTCTCCGCTGCGGTGGATCTTAAAATTCGAGGTCTCGGTGTATTCGGTATTTCCCACCCGCCAAACACGTGTGCGCGTTGCGTGTGCATGCATCGAGCCTTCGGTATCGGCATCGGTCACCCAGAAGGGATAGTATACCCCTGTGATCTTTTCCACCTGCGAATCGGCAAAAAAGTCGCGCGGAATAAACCATTTTTTCTTGGCAAACTTCAAAAAGCGCTTTTCCGCCTCCGCCTTGTCGTATTTGAACGGAATGATCTTGTGCGGCCGCATCTGCCCCGAAAGCCTGCCCACCAAAACCACGGGATTGTGGCAGTAGTAGCAAAAGGATGCGGCTGTGTTCTCGTCCGACACCACGTGAGCGCCGCAGGACGGACACTCGTATTCGTTCATCGCGGCGTTGTATTCCTGCTCGGCACGCTCGCGCGCCGCCGTGTCCTCCTCGGGGTTGGCTGCCTTCGCCTCGTCCTCCGTAAACTCCGAAAGACAAAACTCACACGCAAATTTCTGCTTCTCAGCATCAAACGCCAAGCCCGCACCGCAGTTCGGGCATTGATATGTAATAGTTGTTGTATTCATTGAAAAATCCTTTCTTTCTGTGGGGGAGACCCCTTTTAGGTAAAAGGGG
>JAFTXB010000241.1 GCA_017461825.1 Clostridia bacterium | reverse complement strand
TTTGCTCGGCACGAAAATTTGAGGACAGTATCGCAAGAGGTACTTATGAGATCGATATCCACGATCCCGTCGGCGGAGGAACCACACATATCCATGTGCCGAAAAACGATTATTACACCATAACGTATCGTGCGTTGATCCCTAAGGATGCCGACAATCTTTTGGTTGCCGGAAGATGTATCAGTGCAACGCATGAGGCTTTGGCGGCAGTACGCATCATGCCCATTACCACCTGTATGGGGGAAGCTGCCGGTATCGCGGCGGCAATGGCAATTGAGAACGGTCTTGCGTGCGAGAAGATCGACGTAGAGATACTACAAAAAAAGATCACCTCATACGGCGGTCTTATATGATATTTGGAGGAGCCGATGTCAATCGTATATAAAAACGGAGTATTCACTCTGCAAACGGCGAACAGCACCTACCAAATGAAGATATCGGAGCACGGGCATCTGTTGCATCTGTACTACGGCAATCGCATTTCGGATGACGACGTTTCTTATTTGATTCCTCAAGTTGTACGCAGTCACGAATCCAATCCTGCGGAGGCAGGGGAAGACAGAGTTTATTCCCTTTGCGCCTATCCGCAGGAGTTTTCCTCCAACGACGCGGGGGATTACCGCGTTCCTTCTATCGAGCTGATCAACCCAGACGGCAGCTATGCCTTTGTGGGGAAATATCAGTCTCATACCATCTATCACGGAAAATACTGTCTGTCCACCCTCCCAACACTTTTTGCGGGGGAGAACGACAACGCGGATACCTTGGAGATCGTACTTGAAGATCTGATCACCAATGTGTCGGTCAAACTGCTCTATGGCGTGTTTTTTGATCAAGATGTCATTACACGTTCCGCGATCCTTTACAACGGCTCGGAAGGGGAGCTTCGATTACAACGGTTGATGTCCGCAAGTCTTGATTTTATGACAGGCGATTACGATATGATCGAGTTTTTTGGGCATCACTACTTGGAGCGCCAAACCAATCGCCATCCCCTCACCCACGGGATCAACGAGATCGGCTCTTTCCGCGGTGCTTCGGGGCATTTTCACAATCCCTTTGCCATCCTTTGCGACCGCAATACCGATGAGGATCACGGCAACGCCTACGGTTTCTGCTTGATGTACAGCGGAAACTTTGTTTTTGAAGCCGAGGTGGACGGTTACAGCCAAACAAGAGTGGCTATGGGGATTCACCCCAAGCAATTTGAATTTAGACTTGCAAAAGGGGAAAGCTTTGAAGCACCGGAGGTCGTAATGGCTTATTCCTCAAAAGGATTGTCCGCTCTTAGTCACCGCTATCACGATATCTTCCGCGAGAACGCTTGCAAAAGCAAATTTGTACATGGGGACCGTCCCATATTGATCAACAGTTGGGAGCCCTTCTATTTTCACTTTGACAGTGAAAAATTGCTCCAAACCGCCAAAAGCGCCAAGGCATTTGGAGTAGATATGCTTGTCCTTGATGACGGTTGGTTCGGTACGCGGAACGACGGAACCTCCGGACTTGGCGATTGGGTGGCAAACGAGCAAAAGCTCCCCGGCGGAATCCCTGCATTGGCAGAGAAGATCCACCAGATGGGCATGAAATTCGGCCTTTGGTTCGAGCCTGAAATGGTAAACGAGGATTCCGACCTCTACCGTACACACCCCGATTGGGTCTTGCGTGTACCCAATCGCGCGCCCTCTCGCAGCCGACATCAGCTGTGTCTCGATCTCTCACGCCCCGATGTGTGTGAGTATATCATAAACGCCGTGAATGCGGTTCTGGATAAAGGTGGCGTGGACTACGTTAAATGGGATTACAACCGCTACGTTTGCGATGTGTACAGCCAATACTATGCAGCCGACCGACAAGGGGAGATTTATCACCGTTATATCCTCGGGCTTTACAACATTCTTGACGGTATTGTCAAAACGCATCCCCATATCTTATTCGAGGGGTGCAGTGGGGGCGGCGGACGCTTTGACGGCGCCATGCTGACCTATTTTCCGCAAATTTGGTGTAGTGACAATACCGACGCGCCTTCCCGTTTGACGATCCAGTACGGTACCTCGTTTGCATATCCCGTATGTACGATGGGGGCGCACGTTTCAGCTTGCCCTGCGAAAAAAACCCAGCGGACGGTACCTTTTAAAACGAGAGCGATCACAGCAATGCACGGAACCTTTGGATACGAGCTTGATCCCACCAAAATGAGCGAGAACGAAATTGCGGAGTGTGCGGAATATACTGCGTTTTATCAAAAGCACCGCGACCTGATCGCATACGGCAACTACTACCGATTGTCCTCCCCCTACGACGATCAGATCTTCACCGCATGGCAGTTTGTTTCCAAGGATAAAAAGGAAAGCTTGGTTTGTGCAGTCACACAGGATATTTCGATCCTTGACCGAAATTGCTATATTCATCTGCGTGGATTGGAGCCTGACTGCCTTTACAGCATTCAGCAAACAGGGCAGACGCTCAGCAGTGCGGCACTCCAAAATATCGGCATCCTTTTGCCGCATACGCAACCGCAATACAACGCGTTCGCATTTGAGATCAAAAAAATTGAACACAAAAACAATATCAGCTCCAATACAAATGAAAAATAACAAACATCTCTTAAAAAAACGAAAATGTATCCGGACGGAGACGCTATGACGCAGAAGCTCGTTGAGCAATGGAAACAGATTTATAAAAGGCGTACGGCTTTATTGGATAAATTGAAAAAACGGCTTTTCGTAACCGAAAAAGCATACCATTTTGATTTGCAAGCATGCTGAGTGGGATGATCAATGATTTCTGCTTATAATGACTCAAAAATTTCATCGGAGAAACCAAAGGAAAGGGCGAC
>JAFTXB010000240.1 GCA_017461825.1 Clostridia bacterium | reverse complement strand
TCTTCAACCTTGAAGGAAAATACAATTACCTTACCTTTACCGCAGGTGTGGCTGACAGAACGACTACTTACAGTGAAGGTACGGCTTGGCTGACCGTATACGCCGACGGCAAAATGATTTATGAGGAAGTCTACTCGTCGCACGAGCTGCAGAAGAAGGTTACCCTCAACATAAGCGGTTGTCATCAGCTCGTATTCGCATGGCAGAGTGACGAAGGAAACATGGAATACGGACTTTCAACGGGCAATTTCTTCGGCATAGGTGACGCTTACGTTGCGACTACCGAAGCGGCGCTGAATACGATTCAATATTCCTCCCGTGAACTGCCGGACAGACCCGTTAAGATGATGTCCGAGCTTGGCGCGTTCAGCATTTTCAGTAATATGCAGGACGATGCGGTGTTCGACGGCTCAACGCAGTTCCATACCTTTTCTATGGGTGGAGTAAAGTACAACGAGGGTATTATGCTGCACGCAACGAACACTATGCTTATGACAAAGCCCGCGAATGCTTCCTTTAATCTTGACGGCAAGTATAACACAATATCCTTTATTGCGGGACATATTTCAAACAGTAACGTTTACGAAAACGATCAGATCGAGATATACGCGGACGGAAATCTTATCAAGACCATTGACGTAAAATGTACGCTGCTTCCGCAAGAGTATATTATTGACGTGACGGGCTGTCGACACCTTGAGTTTGTTTCGGGCAAGCAGACCAACACCTTGATGGAGCGTCCCGTAATCGGCATTGCAAATCTTGTTGCGTATCCTGACGGATATGTCGAGACCGATTTCTTCCCCGAGAGAAAGCCCGCAGATTTTGGAAATACTTGTGATCTCATCGACACCTTCGGTTTCTATGATGTTTACAATTCAGCTTTCAGCAAAAAAATCGGAGCGGTCAGTGTGGAAGACGGCTATCTGGACGGCTCGACCAATAAGTATACCTTTACCATGGGCGGTAAGACCTACAATAAGGGTGTCATTCTGCAGACTAATATTCATCTGGAGCTGAATATGGCCGGCGTTGGCGCTGCGGCTATTCTTGGCGGAGGAGGTGTATGGGGACCGGGTCTTCTGATCCTTGCCCTTGCAGGCTCCGGCGAGGCCCACGAATCCGCTTTCGCTATGGCAAATATCCAGGACAGCGGCTATACCTCGGTGACCTTTACCGTTGGAATGCTGAAAGACAGAACGGGCGAGGCTTTTGTTGATGACGAGACGACGCTGATGATCGTCGCGGATGACGAGTGCGTACAGGAAATCACAGTATCCAAAGATATGGAGCCCACCACGTTTACGGTCGAGATCGGTGAGTGCGACAGACTGATGTTCTGGCTCAACTGTGCCCCCGAAAACAACGGCTCGCACAGCTACGTGATCTACGATATTACGCTGAACAAGTAAAGGGGGGTGAATTATGAGTAACGTAAATGATTTTGTTATTGAAGACGGCGTTTTAAAAAAATACGTTGGTAGCGGCGGCGACGTTGTTATCCCCGACGGCGTGTACGAAATCGGCAGGTCAGCGTTTTATGGCTGTCGAGAAATGAAAAGCATTACCATCCCGGATAGCGTCAGTAGAATCAGTTGGTCTGCGTTTCAGAATTGTGAAGGATTGACCAAAATCACCATTCCCGCTTGTGTTGACAGTATCGAAGATTGGGCGTTTCAGGGCTGCACTGGACTTACCGACGTCACCGTTCTCGGCAGCAATACGACGATCAGCAAATGGGCATTTTATGAATGCTCGCCGGATCTCCGGTTCGATACGCCGAAAAACAGCAAAGCGAGTAGGTTTGCTGAACGCTATGAGGATGACAGGCTTTGGTCGGACGATGATTATAATCCGCATTGAGAAAAGCGAAGCAACGGCTCGCATACCTACGCGATCTACGATATTACGCTGAATAAATAAGGAGGAATAGTTTATGTACGTACATTGTGCTTATTGCGGCAAATCGATTGATACAGACAGACAAAAATACTATAGCCCTTCGATTTGGAGCGGTGACACGAATTATTATTGTGATATGTACAATTGTTACAGCAAGTACAGAGACAAATTACAAAAAGAAAGATTTGAGGCACAATTAAAAAGCGGTACCAGAAAAAGCTCGGGAGCTACCTATATCCCCGCACAGTTTACGGGCTATAAGGAGCAAAAATTCACAGACGGTTCCAGATATGTCGGTGAATTTGTAGACGGTAAAAGACACGGAAAAGGCACAAATTATTTTCCGGACGGAACCCGCTATGACGGCGAGTGGAAGAACGGATATATGAACGGTTACGGCGTTTGTGTCTATGCTGACGGTGAAAAATACGAAGGAGAGTGGGCTGACGGAAAGCGAAACGGACAAGGTACCCACTTCTATGCGGACGGATCAAAATACGTAGGAAATTGGGTCAGCGAAAAGCTGTATGGACAAGGCACCTATTTCTACGCAAACGGAGCAAAATACGTAGGAAATTGGGTAAACAACAAAAAGCAAGGCAAAGGAATATATTATTATGTAAACCCAACGGCAACCTACGACGGTGATTGGTATGACAACGTTCGGCACGGATACGGAGTGGAAGAAATACACGCGCAGGGGGGAACACAGCGATACGAAGGAGAGTGGAAGGATAATAAGCGTTGCGGCAAGGGAAAAATCAGATATATTGACGGTGAGGTTAAGGAAGGATATTTTGAAAACGGAAAATATGTAGGCACAGTTGAACCCACCTCTCAAGTTGATAGAGGAAAAATGGATGTTTCTCCCGAGATGCTTGCAAGATTTATGCAGGGCGGCAATATCCCACAGCCGCAGTCAGCGTCCGCAAGCCGTCCACAGCCCGAGAAGGAGATATGGGCTAAGCTGCTTTCCATGACCGTCGAGCAAAGAAATGATTTTTTGGCGTCTCATCCCAACATTACCGTTCCTGCGGGAGTTGAGAAAATTCCGCAGTATATGTTTAATAATTGCTTGAATCTGAAAAGTATTCGTTTCAATCAAGACCTGCGAGAGATCGGTCCGTGGGCATTTATGGGATGTAAGAACTTGGGGCCTGTGTTAGTCATTCCGTCAAGCGTAAAAAAAGTATGTAAATCTGCCTTTTCGACTTGTCACTCCGTGAAAAAGATCATATTGCCCAATAACATCCATATTGAAGGATGTGGCTTTATGTGCGGTGTAACAGAGGTCGAATTTGAAACCGAGCCTCCAAAGGGAGTTGTTCTTGACAGAGGCGCGTTTTGTCTTTGCAATATGATCATGTCCAAAGAAACGCAGAAAAAGATCAAAGAGTTGAATCCCAAGGCATTCAAATCATAAAGAAGGAGTCAAGCTATGGATACTTATTTGTTATTCATGAAATGGGACTACAAATACGACAAGGAAAGCACTTGGTTTGACGAGGACCACGGCGAAAACAAATATGAGTTGATTGAAGGCGCGTCATACACGCTCCCTCACATAAGTGATAAAAGTCTTGAGATCCGTTCGGTTACGGCGGAGGGTGATCTCGTCAAGGCAAAGATCTATGTGGATCACGAAACGTATACTGTCTGTAATAATGGCGAGAGTGTCGTTGCCTACGCGCACGACGACTATATGGTTGCAGGAGACTCTGTTTCCCAAACTCTCCGCATGGAGCTTACGATCAAATAAAAGGCAAAGGAGCGTGAGTATATGCCGTTTACAGAAAAAAGCGCCGAAAGACTCAAAGAGCTTTTTGAGTTGATTGAGAAAAACGGTGACTATAATGCCTATGAGCTGACCTATCTTGCTGTTCCGTATCTCAAAGAAACCGAAGAGATCGTAGAAGCTCAGCTTGAATCGGAGAGCCCTTATGACAAGGTAACGCTGCTCGACAGTGCAACGATCATGCGTTACCTCGCCGAAGCCTACGACCGTCTCGGAAGATTTGCGGTATCGGTACGGTATTACAACAGAGCTATCGAGCTTGCCACCAAGCTTTGCACGATGTACGGCGAAGAAATGCAGGACAGCAGCGGAATGATTTACAATGCGCTCAAGGCGCGGAATTATTACGTTGACGACGATTGCGAGGATATCCGTGAGCAGGCTCTCGTCTTTATTCCAAAGGATATTGTGGACGACGTTTTCGATACCGTGCTGAACCGTCGCAGAAACCTCCGTCACGATCCCGTGGAAATGACCGAGGAATATCTCGCCGTCATCGACGAGGTTGACGAGAAGATCGAAAAGAACCGAACGCAGCGCGGCTTCGGCTCCTGCCATCACGTGTGGAGTCTAAAAACCGATTACCTTGCCGAAAAAGGCATCGAGTGGAAATCTCCCATTATTCTCAACCCGAGGGTCAGATTTGATTGATGATCTGATGTAAACAGCTATCATTTAATTGCGAATATGCTTTCAATGGCAACGGAAAAGCCGTAGGAGAAAAAATCCCCTGCGGCTTTTTTGCTTTTTGGAGATAAAACGCAGGGAGAGATTGATAAAAACAATAGTTGTATTTGTTTTATCAATAGATCGCGTTCCTTTTGTACCTATAGGTTTTGCCTATAGGCAGTATTGTTTATAAGTATTTGACATTATGGCAAACATCAAGTATAATTTTCTTATAGAAATACAATAAAAAAATTGGCTTTGGAAATTCTACACAAGAGCGGCAGTTTTGAATTGTGAAAAACGAACAAAACAAAGCCGAAGAAGAAAGGACGGTATCCATTATGAAGATCATTTCGCATCGAGGTGCATCTGCTGTTAAAATTGAAAACAGCCTCGAAAGCCTTTTGTATGCAGGCGAATTGGGCGCCGATATGGTTGAATGTGATGTGACGAGACTTGCCGACGGGACCTATGTGATCTTTCATGACAACACAATGACGCGTTTGGCGGGAGTTGATGTTGCGGTGAGTGAAATTACATACGCCGAAATGCGCGATATGCTGAAACGTTGCGGCAGAAGCCTGATGACTTTTTCCTATCTGATCGAGCATTATGACAGTTGCGTCCCGATTCTTTTGCATATTAAAATGGAAGAGCTTGCCGATGATTTTTTGAACATGATCCGAGCGACAACCGTTCCCTTTGTATTCGGGGCGATCACACCTTGCGTGGTCGAGCAGCTTCGCGAGCTGGTTCCGCCCGAGCGGATCCTCTCCTTTGCGCCTCACAAGCAGGACTATAAGCTCTTTTTCGAAAAAGGGGCGGGGAACATTCGTCTTTGGGAGCATTGGCTTTCGGATGTGACACCTGCCGAGGTCAAGGCGAACTGCCCGGGTGTTGAGGTGTGGATCATGGCGCGCGATGAAAACAAGAGCCATCGCGGTAGTGTGGAAACGCTTGATAAATGCAAAAAACTCGGTGCCGACGGTATTTTGATGGATGATGCTTTGCTGGGCGTTACGTGGAAACGCGCGCAAACGTAATTTTTGGGGCACTCGGAAGAAAAGTATTGCAAAACACATCAATATTAGAAAATTTATGGGAAAGAAAGGATGATTTGATTATGATGAAGAAACTGTTGCTTTGTTTATTGGCAATGTTGATGATCCTTACCTGCTTTGCATCTTGTAAGGACGATCCGCCGCCCGAGGAGGAGACACAGGAAGAGACAGAAGAGGCTGCCGCTCCCACGCATGACGAAAACGGCTACGAGTTGGACTCTCTGCCGACGTTGGATTTTGGAAACCGCGAATGTGACATGCTTGTATGGGGAGATCCCGCGCTGGACGAATTTTGCTTTGCGGATGAGATCGGTGTCGGTGTTATCGAGGAGGCGCAGTTCAATCAGCTCGACCGCGTGGAATCGCGCTTAAATCTTGATATCCTGTTCCACAAGGTTCCGGGAAAGCAGGACGACAAGGACACGTATCTGCAAGAGATGGAAAATTCCAATCTCTCGGGCGATCCTTACGATGTTGTCAGCGCTTACAGCGGCATTGGAGCCGTTGCGGCAATGCGCGGGATCCTTGTCAATCTTTCAAAAGCGGATTACATCGAATTTTCAAAGCCGTGGTGGCCGAAAGATCTGCAAAACTCGGTAGCGGTCAACGGAAATCTGTTTTTTGCATCGGGTGACATCTCGCCCAATGTGATCTACGGTCTGTTTGCGATCATTACCAATATGGATCTGTGGGAGGACTACTACGGGGCAACATTGGGCAGTACCTACCTTTACGATCTGGTAAAAGAAGGAACGTGGACGCTGGAAGAAATGATGAGGCTTTCCACCGATATCTACACCGACATTGGAAATGTTGGGAAAAAGGACGACAGCGATCTGTTTGGGTTTGTATTCTCCAACACGGTATCGATCGATGCGTTTTTGCAAGGCTGCGGCATTGATATTACCACCCGTGATGCAAACGGCAAGCTGGTGATGTCGGATAGCTTTTTCAGCGAACAATGCGTAAATCTTGTTGACAAGATGGGCGATTTCTGGGCAGCCGATTACGTGATGTGCTCATCGGATTACGCGGGGATTTTCCCCGAGGGACGTGCGTTGTTTATGGATGCCAAAATTGAGGTTTGTATTACAAAGCTGTCCGACAAGGAGATCGAATACGCCGCGCTCCCAATCCCGAAATACGATACCAACCAAAAAAATTACATTACCACCATGAACCACAATTTCTCGGTGTTTGGAATCCTCAATCAGCTTGGGGAGAGCGATATTTCCTGCGCCGCCGCGGTTCTTGAGGCGCTTGCCTCCGAGGCATACCGTACCGTTTCACCGGCGATCTTTGAAAAGGCATTTCGCCTGCGTTACTCGGCAAACTCGGATATATCCCAGATGTACCAATATGTCCGTGACGGTTTGAAGTTCGATATGGGTCGTCTGTACCGACTGAACTTTACCTCCAATATTCCCGACACTCTGTTCCGCAATGCCGTTCGAGCCAATTCGGGATGGGCAACCGTGATCTCAAACAAGGGAAAGTGGAACAGAACCTTGACAGAGATCTCGAATTCTCTTGACAAGTTGTCGTAAGGCACTTGAAATAAAACACAAAAAGGAGAAAAACAACCATGAAAAGAATCGTTTCCCTGATGCTTTGCATCGCCGTGCTCCTGTCTACCTTTGCATTGGGTATGATCGTATCCTTTGCGGCGGATGAGCCAACACCTCTCTATTATGAGAATTTTGCGAACAAGACCGCAGCTGACATCGAATCCACCCTTGTTCGTAACCATGCCCCCGATGAGTTGAAGCTTGCTGTAACCGAAACAAACGTTTCTTACATCAACGGTGCCAGCAATGTTCTGCACTTCCAAACCAAAAATGGGAACAACGACAGTGTAACCGTTTTCAAGCTGTTTGATCTGCCTGAAACCGTAACCGACTTTGCGGTTTACGTCCGCTTCTCGTTTACCGGCGACAAGCTGTCCGATTGGACTTCTTGGGGAAGCACCTCCCGTATTGGTCTTGCTTACAACATCGACGGTGAAATTGCAGACAATGAGCACTGCGGCACCGCAGAGCTTCGTAAGTCTACTTCCAAGACCTTCCGTCAAAACGACAACACCTACAAAAGTGCAACTTCTATTTCGCAAGCAGTTCCCGGTGTAACCGTTTCTGCTACCACTGCACCTGCGGAAGACACCTTCTACGAAATGGGTCTTGTTGTTTCTCAGGGCAAAATGTACACCTACCTCAACGGTAAGCTCGTACCCCTTGGCACGAACAACACCACTTCCATCGACTACACAAAGAACGGCTCCGGACTTGGTTTGTTTGCCGCTTATGCAAGATGCTACGTGGACGATTTCGTAGTTTACGATAGCGCATACGTTCCCGCAGGTTACGACAGCCTAACCGGTACAGGTAGCACGATCGACGATGCTCTTGCAGCAACCGTTCCCGCACTCACCGCAAATCTTTCCCCCGATAAGGTCGCGGCTCCCGTTTACTATCAGAACTTTGCAACCATTACCAAGGATGAGTTGACTGCTGATGCGATGCTTCTCCGCAACAACTCTCCCTCCAATCTGTCGGTTAAGGTCGAGCCCTACTTCGTAGGCGAGGAAACGACCGGTACCAACATGATGTACTTCAACACCCGTAACAAGAACAATGACAGCCATACCGTGTTCAAGTTCTATGATCTGCCCGAAACTGCAACCAATTTTGCGGTTTACGTTAAATTTGCGTTTAGCTCCAACCGTACCAACTGGAGTACGAGCAGCGCATCCAGACTTGGTATCGTTTACAACATCGCAGATGACAAGATCGAGGATGGCGAAAGCGTTGACAGTATCGAGTTCACATACAACAAAGAAGACAAGCTCGGCGTAAAGGCTCTCCGTGCCGTAAAGAACACCTTCAATAGCGCAACTTCTACCAGTGCAGCTCAGTCAGGTCAGTACGTAGAGACTCCTATTGCAGCTTTGGATACCTTCTATGAACTGGCAATCATTGTTTCCGAGGGCAAGCTCTACACCTACCTTAACGGTAAGCTTATGCCCCTTGGCGCAGAGGGCGCAACCTCTATCGACTACACAAGAACCGCATCCGGTATCGGCTTGTTTGGTGCATATACTACCTGCTGGATAGACGATATCCGCATTTATGACAGTGCGTACGTTGCGGATGGCTACGATGCTCTGACGGCATCTGCATTTACCGGTGATGCTTGTAAAGAGCCCCTCCCCGCACTTCCCGCAACCTGTGTTTCTGACGTTCAGAATAAGGTTATTGAAGAGCCCGACGTTCCGCTTGGTCCCGCACCCGATGCAGGAACTGTTCTCTATCAGCAGAACTTTGACAACGTAACCAACGAAACGCTTGGCGCAACCGTGATCAAGGATTCCGCAAAGGACTTTACATGGTCGGTAGGTGAGGGAACGCTGAAGGTTTCGGCTCCCACAAGCTCCTCCTCTCACGGTTTGCTCCAACTCTATGAGCTTCCCAAAAATGTGAAATCTTTCACCATCGTGATGGACGTATGCTTGGCCAGCGTTGCCGATTACAGCGAAAAGAATCTTATCGGTCCCGCATACTCTGTAAAGGACGATCAGAACTGGTCAAATCTCTCGCTCCGTGCAAACGGCTCCTATAACTTCACCCGTCAGGTCGACAACAACTGGGTATCCAACAACACCTATCCCGATGGCGGTAGCTCGAGAAACGGCAAGTACTATTCGGTTGAGGGCGAAACATGGTACACCCTTTGCATGGTCGTTACCTCCGAGGGCAGGATCCGCTCCTATATCAACGGCATTCTCCAACCCGACAACGTTCCGCTCATTCAGGACGGCTACGGCATTGGCGTTTATATCCGTAACGGCACATCCTACGTAGATAACATCACCGTTTATGCCGGTCAGTATGTTCCCGCGGGGTACGATGACATTAGCGGTGAGGGCTCCTATCTGGATGACCTTGAGATCGTGCCTGAGGATGATGGAAGTGACACCACCGCTGAGGAAGTAACCACCGATCCTCTTGAAGAAACCACCAAGGTTGAAGAAACCACCACCAAGAAGACCGAAGAGACCACTGCCGACGATAAAACCGACGACAAGAAGGGCGGTTGCGGCGCGGCGATCGGGACTGCTTCGATCTGTCTCGTTGCCCTTTTGGCAGGCGGTGCTCTGACGCTTTGCAAGAGAAAAGAATAAGAAAAACCAACGGGGGCGCTTTGGGGCATGATGGCGCATCACTGCCCCCTCCCCCAAAAACGGGCTGCCGCAACGTGATTGCGGCAGCCTGCAAGTGTTGTATGACCAAACTTTTCCGAAAGGATGATAACCATGTCTGTTTACCTATCAGAGTATCATAAAACGCAAAAGATCCTGCATGTTGGCTGTGAAAAGCCCACCGCGTATATGATCCCCTATGAGAGTGCGCAAAAAGCCGCAGAGGGGACACGTGGCAGATCCGCATATTTTACCAACCTGTGCGGTGAGTGGCGGTTTTGCTATTTTCCGTCGCTTGCACGGCTTGGCGGTGTGGAGCGCTTGGCGGATGTGCCGATCGGGGAAGAACGCTTGACGGTTCCCATGAGCTGGCAGTATGCGCTTGGGCGCGGCTACGATACCCCCGACTACATCAATCAGAAATATCCGTTTCCCGTGACACCTCCCGAGGTGCCCGCAGACAATCCCACGGGGATCTACGAACGTTGCTTTTTCTGTCGTATCAAGGAGGAAAAAGAGTATTATTTGCGCTTTGAGGGTGTGGATTCCTGCTACTATCTTTTTATCAATGGCAAGTTTGCGGCATATAGCCAAGTGAGCCATTGCATGGATGAGATCAATGTCACTCCCTATCTTTGCGACGGAGAAAATACTGTGCGCGTAGCGGTTTTGAAATGGTGCGACGGCTCGTACCTTGAGGATCAGGACAAATTCCGCCTCTCGGGTATTTTCCGCGAGGTCTATCTGCTGGAGCGTGACAGCGCGCGTGTGACCGATGTCTATCTCAAGCCTCGTCTTTCTGCCGACTACACCGAGGGCGTTTTGGAAGGGGAGATCTCGATTTCAAACGCTGCCAAGGTGAGCTATGCGTTGACCGCCCCAAACGGTGCCTGCGTCGCAGAGGGTGAGGTTGGGGCTGATGGAAGGATCTCGATTGCGGTTGCCCCCGTGCTTTTGTGGTCGGACGAGGCACCCGATCTTTACTGCTTGACCCTGCACTGTAATCATGAATACATTGCCTTTTCGGTTGGCTTCCGCGAGCTCGTCATCCGTGATAAGGTTGTCTATATCAACGGCAAAAAGGTCAAAGCCAAAGGTATCAACCGCCACGATAGCCACCCCCTGCTGGGTGCGGCGGTGCCGTTTGACCATATGGTACGCGATCTTTATATTATCAAGGCGCACAATCTCAATATGATCCGCACCAGCCACTATCCAAACGATCCGAGGCTCGTGGAGCTGTGCGATCGCTTGGGGCTCTACGTTTGCGCCGAAAACGATCTGGAAACGCACGGCTTCCGCAGGCTTGGCGACTGGAGCCGACTGACCGACGATCCCGAATGGGAGGCGGCGTATCTCGACCGTGCCGAGCATCTGTTTGAGCGCGATAAGAATCACCCCTCGGTCATCATTTGGTCGATGGGCAACGAGGCGGGCTCGGGGTGCAATTACCGTGCCATCTATCAGTACCTGCATGAGCGTATGCCCGAGTGCATCGTTCACTCCGAGGAGAGCTCGCGGTTTTACAGCTCGGATTTTGTGGGTGGAGATGCTACTCCCGAAACGCAGATGCGGTGTGATTATGTGGACATCGAAAGCCGTATGTACCCTTCGCCCGAGCTTTGTATGAGTGAGTTTCTCTCGCCCACGAGCTCCTGCCAAAAACCTTTATTTCTTTGCGAATATTCGCACGCGATGGGCAACAGCCCCGGAGATCTTTCGGACTATTGGGATCTCATCTGGCGCGAGGACGGCTTTTTTGGCGGATGCGTGTGGGAATTTTGCGACCACGCCGTGGCGAGCGGAGACAGTCGCTATACCGCTCCGCGCTATCTCTACGGCGGTGATATGGGGCAAGAGATCCATGACGGAAACTACTGCATGGACGGCATGGTCTATCCCGACCGCACGCCTCACATGGGACTTTTGGAATACAAGCAGGTGGTAAAGCCTTTCGCTCTGACCGACGTAGACCTATCGCAGAACAGCTTTACCGTCAAGAGCCGCCGTTTCTTTGAGGCGATGGACGATGTTGACCTCTACTGCACGTTGGAGTGCAACGGACGGATCGTGCACGAGCAGAGATTTTGCTCGATCGGGATCCTTCCGCAATCGGAAAAACGCTTTGTTTTGGATTTTCCGTTGCGATACGGCAAATCGAGCGACACGGTTTGTCTCAACCTTTCCTTGCGTACCAACAAGACCTTGCCATGGGCTCCCTATGGGCACGAGCTTGGATGGGAGCAGAGGATCCTCAAAAGCGAGGCGCTCCCCGCACTTGATGCGATCACTTGCAAGGCATCCCCCGCATTTTGCTATGAGCAAAAGGACGGTGTTTTGTATGTGCAAAGCGGGGATACGTACTTTGGCTTTGATCTTGTAAACGGACTGCCTGTTTCGATGATTGCAAGTGGAAAGGAGATGCTCGCATCACCGATTACGCCCGTGATCTGGCGCGCCTCTCTTGACAATGACCGCAGAAGCGCCAAGGAGATCAAGGCGGCAGGCTTTGAGAGTGCCTTGCTGTACTGCCGACGCTGTGAGATACTGGAAAAGGGGGATGCGCTTTGCAGGATACGCGGAGAGTATATTTATGCGGTTCCGGGCTCTCTTCCGATCATGCATATCGATGCCGAGTATCGCTTCTTGGGGAGCGAGGGTTTGACCGTAACCTATCACGCGCATGTCAAAAAGGGGCTTCCGCCCCTGCCTCGCTTTGGAGTTGAATTCCGTATGCCAGAGGGTAACGAAAGGTTTTCTTATTTTGGCATTGGTCCATATGAAAGCTATATCGATAAGCATCACGCATCGCGCTTGGGACGCTTTGAAAGCAGTGTCGGTGCGCATTTTGAGCATTATCTCAAGCCGCAGGAGAATATGGCGCACGCGGATACGCGCTGGGCACTTGTGTCGGATCTCACAGGTCTGGGCTTGCTTTGCCTTGGCGTGGAGACGCCCTTTAGCGTCAACTGTTCGCACTACACCTCGCGGATGCTGACGGCGGCAAAGCACGATTTTGAGCTTGTACCGCTGAAGGAGACCGTTGTCAACCTTGATTACAGACACAACGGCATCGGTTCTCACTCCTGCGGTCCGGAATTGGCTCCTGAATATGCGCTGAACGAGGAGAAAATGACCTTTCATATTCGTCTCAAACCTGTGCTTGGCAATGATGTCGATCCCTTTGCCGAGCTCTATCAAAACCGAACGGAGGCAGAATAAATGTTCAAAAAAATAATGATTGTGCTTCTTGCACTTTTGATGTTTGCAATGCTTGTTTCCTGCGGGGATAGCGAAAAATCCGAGTCGGGAACGGGAGACACATCTCTTACCGAGGGCGAGACCGATGCGGCGGAACGCATCCTTGAGATCATTGCGGACGGCGCATCGGAATACCGAATTGTGCGCTCGGAAACGGCATCCGACACGGTGGCGTCGGCGGTGCTTTCCATGCGTAATGCCATCAAAAACATCACGGGTGTTGAATTGCAGGTCATGTCGGATCTCTCAACGCTGACAGAAAAGGGCGACATTTCGGAGAAAAAGGAGATCCTTGTCGGCAAGACCGATTACGCGGAATCAAAAGAGGTCCTTTCCGAGTGCGCTTACGGCGATTTTATCATACGAGTGTGCGGAAATAAGATCGTTGTGGTCGCGTTTGACGATGCTGTTACGGCACAGGGATGTGGGTATTTTTCCAATATTGCCTTGAAAAAGGGTGCTAAGGGAAGTTTTTCGATTGCCGAAAGCGAACTGAATGTCACACGTTCGATCACAAAAACCGTGTCGGCTATGCCTCGGTTTGAGGGCGAGGGCGACGTGCAGATCATTGATGCCGCAGATGGAGCTTATATGCTCCTTGTACAACGCTCGAATAAGAACGCTTTTCAAGCCTACTGCCAACGTATAGAAAAAGCGGGTTATACGCTTTACACCTCTCACACGGCAACGGGAAACGATTTTTACACCTACGTAAACGATACCTATACTCTTCACGTCTATTATCGACTTTACGACCGCAGCATCCGTGCCATTGCCGAGCCGCGCGGTATCCTGCCCGCAACCGCGCCGGAGCAGATCGAAAAGGTGGTTGAGCCGAGCGTTACCATGCTGGGACTGGAGCTTGACGGGAACCAGATCGGACTTGGCATGATCTTCCGTTTGTCCAATGGGCATTTTCTGGTCTTGGACGGCGGAAATAACAAGGCGGTCTATGCCGATCGCCTTTATCAAAAGCTCTGTGAGCTTGCACCCGACAAAAACAATATCGTTATTGATGCGTGGTTCATCTCACACGGACACAGTGACCATGCGGGTGCCATGATCCAGTTTGCCAAGAATTATTCCAAAAAGGTTACGGTCAAGCAGTTTATCTGCAATATTCCAACCGATGCACCGTTTTTGGAGATCGATGATCTCACCACCGAAAACGCGACACGCAAGGCTATGAAGAACTATACGGGCACCGCAATCACTAAGGCGCACACAGGGCAGATCTTTTATTTTGGTGACGCAAAGATCGAAATGCTTTATACGGCGGAGGATCTGTATCCCAAGACGTTTGGGGATGCAAACAGCGCATCGCTTGTATTCCGTGTGACGCTTGGCGGACAGACCGTCATGTGTCTTGGTGACGAATATACCGACAGCAGCAGTATTCTCACCGCGATGTACACCAATTTTTACCTGAAGAGCGATTTTGTGCAGGCATCGCATCACGGCAGAAACGGCGGTACGGTCGCGCTTTACAGCCAGATCAAGGCGGACACCGTGCTGTGGCCGGGGGGCCGGAAGGACTACGGCAGCGGCGGAGACAACCTGGCGGCACGTGCGTATAACCAGCATCTTTTGTCACTCTGTAAGGATCTCTATATCGCCGGCGAGGATGGAATCACGCTGACATTGCCTTATACCGTGCAATATAACAAAGATGCAAACGGCTGATCTGCCCGTTCGGGTAAAATTCCCATGGTAAAATATTGAGATTATTATTGACATTTTTCGATAAATCCACTATAATGGTTGTAGCGCTTTGCGAAATTACGGTAGTGGACGAGAAATGGGCGGGAATACAGAAAAGGTGGTGAGTTGCCGTGATACAATTGTTTGAAATGAAATACGTGGTGACGCTGGCAATGTTTGGGAACTTTACCAAGGCGGCAAAGGCACTTTATATCAGTCAACCTTCGCTCAGTCTTGCCATTAAAAAGCTGGAGGGCAAGTTGGGGTTGGTGTTGTTTGACCGTCAATCTCCCTCCCTCAAGCTTACTCCCGAGGGCGAATATTTTGTGCGGGAGGCAACCAATTTGCTGAATATGTCTGACACCTTTGAAAAAAATATGCAAAATCTGATCTCGGGTGCAAAAAAAACGATCAATTTTGGGATTTCTCCCTTTTACGGCAGGTATTATCTTCCCAAGCTGATCTCCAATTTTAAGCAGGAGTGTCCCACCGTGGATGTTTCGATCATGGAGCATTCCTCGGTGGAACTTGAAATTTCGGTGCTCGAAAACAACATTGATTTTTGCTTTTTACCGTTGCCTCTCAAGCACAAGAATCTCAAATATAAGCCGGTGTTTGAGGAAAAGATCTATATTGCCGTGCCGAGAAATTGTGCGCTGGTGCCAAAGCTGCCGCCCATTATCGGATCGGACATCCCCATGGTGGAGCTCGACCTTTTTCGCAACATGCCTTTCGTTTTTCTCAAGGATAAGCAACGCTTTACCACGGCAGGCGTGAAGATCTGCGAGGAGTACGGCTTTAAGCCCAATATCGTGTTTAAAAGCGACGACTGGGACACCATTGATGCTATGATCAGTAAAGGGCTTGGCGTGGGTTTTGTCCCGGAGGTGTTGGTCAATACAAACGATCCGGACAAGCCCTTGTACTACCGTTTTCGCTCTTCGCAAAATGCTCGCCAGTATGTGATGGCATATAAAAACGCGCAAAAGATCACGCCGGAGGTCGAAACGCTGATACGGATCATGTCAAGCATCCTTGAACACTGATATCTGGCAATTGCAGATTTTTTATGATTTTATGAAAGAGGCTATCATGGCAAATATTATTCTGATTGGCATGCCTTCCTGCGGAAAGAGCACGGTGGGCGTTCTGCTTGCAAAAAAATTGGGGTACCGTTTTATTGATTCGGATATTCTGATTCAAGAGAGGGAAGGCAAGCTGTTGCACGAAATTATTTCCGAACAAGGTGTGGACGGTTTTATTGCTGTGGAAAATGCGGTCAATGCCTCAATTGAGATCGACCGTGCCGTGATTGCCACGGGTGGCAGTGTTGTTTACGGCACCGAGGCAATGTCGCACTTAAAGCGGATCGGCAGGGTGATCTATCTCAAGATCTCCTATGAGACGCTTGCCGCACGGCTCGGCGATTACGTTCACCGAGGTGTTGTGTTGCAAAAAGGCTACACATTGCGTGATATGTATGAGGAAAGAGCTGTGCTGTATGAAAAATATGCCGATGTGATCATAGATGAGGACTCGGTTGGCGAAGAGCGCCTTGGGCAGACTCTTGAAAAATGTATGGCTGCCTGTGCTGAATTTATATAAGTAAGACGAGAAAGAAAAAACAAAGAGGAATGTTTTGGAGAAAGCCTTGACATTCCTTCTTTTTTGTGTTATAATAGTTGCACAAGCAACAGTTGCATAAGCAACGAATTAAAAAGGGAGGTGGATATATGCCTGCTATTATGCGAAAAATGAACGTGATCGCGCGTTGTGGCGGTCAGTACCGTACCGCGCAGCTCAAAAATGACGAGCTTGGATCACGGCATCACAGTTTTGTGCTTGCAATTTGCAACCATCCGGGAATGTCGCAGGATCAGCTTGCGCATCACCTGTGCCTCAACAAAAGCACGGTGACACGCGCGCTCAATCATTTGGAGGAAAAGGGCTATGTTACGCGGACACCGAGTGAGACCGACCGCCGCGTTTTGCTGGTGAATCCGACCGA
>JAFTXB010000239.1 GCA_017461825.1 Clostridia bacterium | reverse complement strand
GAATTTCGTCTACGTTTGCTGTATCAATAAAAAGTTTCATTTTGATATCTCCCTTTCGTTTTTTGATCGGATATATTATACTCCTTCTCCCATAGATTGTCAATCTTTTTCATACTTTTTGAAAGATTTTCATTTAAAAAGGCTGTAAGCATCAAACTTTCTCAAACATGTGCTCAAAAAGCGACAAAACTGTTATGAAACAAAGATTTTTACAGTTAACCCTTGACAACCAATTCGACAATGTGATAAAATTATAGTATAGAAAGCTTTTTATGAAGGGACGGTACATAGTATGTTTTGTAAAAATTGCGGAAATGAGCTAAAACCCGAGCACATCGCATGTGAAATGTGCGGATTCCAAAAAGGAACCGGCGATCGCTTTTGCGCCAACTGCGGAAACGAATTGGCTCCCGGAGCCGTTGTTTGCGGCAGATGCGGTTGCCCCACGGCACCCACTGCACAGGTGGATCCCTCGCAACAAAAATCCAAGATTGCGGCAGGTTTGCTTGGTATCTTTTTGGGCTGCTGGGGCGTTCATAACTTTTATCTCGGCAATACCGGAAAAGCAATTGGGCAGCTTTTATTGGGAACACTTGGCGCACTTCTCTGCGGACTTGGTATCATGGCAAGTAGCATTTGGGGACTTATTGAGGGCATCATGATCCTCTGCGGCAATATCAACAAGGATGCAAAGGGTATTCCGCTCAAGGACTAAACGAATATTTTGTAAGGGGAAGGACGCAAGGTCCTTCCCCCTTTTTTTATTCAACTCCATTGGGTTCTTCGGGCTGTTCCGCGGTTCCGCTGATCAAGCGCTCAAAGCAGAGATCATCATTGACCTCAAAGCGCACGCTCTCGATATGCAGATAGCGCTTGGTCACGGCGTTCCGATAGGACGAAACGGGGCGATCGAGTGCGTCGTCGGATTGAGCCGAGATCAATATCTCTTCACCGTCAAAGCCCGTCACGATCACGGTGTGGTACCAATCCCCCGCGCGATTCGCGTATTGGATCACGTCACCAAGCATCACTGCCTCGCGCTCCACCACCGTTGCAAACGGCCCCACGCCTCCGTTTTGCTCGCGGAACAGCGGTGTCTCCGTTATATAATCAAAAAAATACTCGACACCGCTCCACGCAGGTGCGCGATCGTCCTCTGAGATGTAATACCACCCGAAATCGGGCGTGTAGTTCATGGTACAGCTCCCTGCCAGCACCGCCTGCGAGACAAAATTGGTGCAATTTCCACCGATTTCCGTAAAATCAATGAATAGCGGATTGCGATCAAGTGCCCAGCGCCTCGCATACTCTACCGCCCGCTCCCGATTGTAGGGCTTTGTAACCAACATAAAAAGACCTCCTTCCGTGATACTACAGTATATGCGGAGGAAGGTCTTTTTTACAAAAATTATTTTACGTAGGTATCCAAAACGGCTTTGATGTCACACATGGTAAGGTAGCTTGCGGGCTTTCCCTCGGGCTTGGGGGCATCGCCTAAAACAAGGATGTATTCTTTTCCGCCGCTTTTGGCTTTGGCAGTGCAGACCATGTAAGAAGAGGTTACAAACGATCCCGTTTTCCCTGCCGTGAGGGTTGCTGTGGCGAGCGAGAATTTCTCCCCCGCATATTTTTCAAATGTCTCCATGCGGGAGCGGAAGAGCGTGCTGTAATAGGTGAAACGGAATTCTATAAAAGCACCTTCCTTATTGTATCCCCACATCCAAAAAACGTGCTCGGTGACGCTTAAAATATCCTCGATCAACTCGCATTGCATCGCATACGCCATGATCACCGCCATCTCGCGCGCAGTCGTATAGTTGCTCTCACTTTCGTGCCCAATGGCGTTGTCAAAGTGCGTGCTCGTAAGTCCCAGCACAACGGCCTTTTGATTCATCAATTGCACGAAGGCGGCCTCACTTCCCGCGACTTCATTCACGATCATCACCGTACAGTCGGCGGCGGATTCCACGCCAATGCCGTAGAGCAGGTCGCGGATCGTCAGCTCGTCGCCTACGTCATGCCCCGCAACACTTGCATCCTTGTATGCGCCGGCGCGCGCATAATCCCACGCCGCCTGCGTCACTGTCAATTTGCGGTCGAGGTCATCCTCGGTGAAATGCTCGAGGGCAACGATAAGGGTCATTACCTTGGTCAGCGATGCGGGCTGAAAACGGGTGTCCGCCCCCTTTCCCGCAACGATCTCCCCGCTTTCGGCATCTACAAGCAGGGCGTATTGTGAATACAGCGTTGTAATTTCCTTGGTTTCGGCAGTCTCCTTGGGAGTGCTTGGGATCACACCGCCCGAAAAGACGGGCAAGACAGTGGGCTCGTCGCCCGTGTCGGTGGTGTCGGTCGTGTCCTCGGTGTCGACGGGCGGCTGGGGCTTTGACGGCTTTGCTGAAAAGCTCCGCGTGAGAACGACCGCCGTCAGAAACACTTCAAATATGAGGAAAAACGCCATCAACAAACAAAACGCGCGTCCTTCATTTTTGGGGGCGGTTGCTTTGCGTGCGGCAGGTTGGGCTTGTTTTTGCATGGTTGATCCTTTCCAAATGGTCTATATGAAAATTGTACCCGAAAAGCCTTGCTTTGTCAAGCCCTTTTTGCAGATTCGGTTGTGAATTTTTTCTCGCGTTTATTTGATAATGGAGTTATTTGCTTCGTAGTCCCGATAGCACTGGGCACCCACGGGAAAACGCTCGTCGGTGCTTTCCTCAATGATGATCCAAAAATACTTGCCGCTAAACTCCATTCTTCCCTTCACGCCATTTTCGTCAAAGAGGTACGCGCCGTCCTTTGCACGGGCGGTGACCTTCAAAAAGGTCTCGGTGGTGTCATCCAACAGGTAATTGTCTTTGTTGGGATCGGGATAGTAATAGGTAAAGGCATATTTGAAATTCACGTCCATCTGCGCATCTGTTACGTTTTCAAAGGTCACGTAGGTATTGCTGCACGCCAGCAGCTTGCCCGTAGTTTTCTCTAAGTTCGCATGTCTGTGCCACGTTTTACCAACGGCGTTCTGTACGAAATCGTCGGATACTTTGTCAAGAGGGGTGTAATTCAGCAACGATACGTTTCTGGTGTGCTCGTTGGGCTCATCGTACTCGGGATAGAGGCAGTAACCGTCGTAATAGAGCTCCAACGATTTCTCTAAGGAGATCAGTTCGGTCTTGCCGTCTTTTGTGAAATAGCGGTTGCCGTTTCCTGCTGCGAGAATGGAATAAACAAGATTGTATTCCCCACTCTTTGTAAACTCGTACACACTGTATTCCAGCTCATTGTAGTCATTGCGATCTACGTGAATGAATCCTTGATCATCCAGCCAGCAGATCTCATCATTAAAAGCATCCAGCAACACGGGCGTGCCATCCTTTTGGGTAAAGATGGCTTTGATGCTATAATCTTCATTCAAAAGCACCAATTCGTCCTCACCGTCGCCGTTGAGATCGATCTCGTCGTAGCCTGTGTAACCGCTACCGCGATAAGCGCTGTACAAAAAGCTGATATAGTATTCAAAGTCGAGGTCGCTTGTAAAGGCAAAAAGATCGTCATATTCACCCATAAAAAATTTTGAAGTTTCAAACTTGTCAAGACAGGTAGAGATTTCCTTGCAGGTCTCGCGGATCGCTTCATAGCTCGAAAAATCTGCCGCGGGCAAGCCTTCGCTTGATTTATTTTCCACCAAAGGAAGATGGATACGGGGCGCAAACCGTTTTGAGGTAATGTTATATCCCGCCAAGATCGTTTGACCGTATTCCCAATAGAGATCGTCAAAGGCTTCCTTATCAATCAGCTTCCGCTCGCCGTCCACCATTTGAAAATACTCGAGGATCTCTTTTTTATTCAAATCATAGACCTCTCCATAGATCGCGTCGTACATCATTTTGTCTCCGTCCACACGGCAGGTGTAGTAGGTTGCCTCTCCAATGGGCTCGGGTTGAGTCTGACGCCTGAGGAACAAGCGGTTTTTGGTGGTAAAAACAAAGGATGCCTTTTCACCGTAGTTGGCTTCCAGCAGGATAGGCTGATTGTCCGAAACGGTAAAGATCGCCATAATTGTGGTATGCTGTGTCAAGAGGATCAGCTCGGGGATGCCGTTGCCGTCCATATCCTTGTAGCCATAGCCTAAGTTTTTGGCGGATTCTTCATTCTTCCAGCAGGTATCCACAATGCCGTAAAGCGTTTTTGCAATCGTTGCCTCGCGCTCGTTCATTCCTTCGGTATTCGGCGCCGACAGCTCCTCCCCGTTTTGTTTGGCTTTGAGAAGCGCGGTGTATTGAGCAATCAACCCGTCGTATATCTCGGAAACGGTTGGCTCGGGCTTCGGATCCTCGGGTGGGGGCTGCCGCTTTGCAAGGCAGGAAGTAGCCGACAACAGCAACGTCAAACAAAGTAGGGCTGATAATAGCTTTTTCATAAACAGTTCTCCTTTTTTGGAATTTAATTGCTATATTTAGATTATATCATAAAGTCATTTGACTGTCAATAGGTTTCGCATATTTTTTTGAAAATGTTGTTTCATTTTATTATATTCCATTTTTCAAATCATAAAAAGAATCATTTTTTCAAAAATTTTTTTATTTTTTTTCAAAAAAGTTATTGACATATGTCAAAAACTGTGCT
>JAFTXB010000238.1 GCA_017461825.1 Clostridia bacterium | reverse complement strand
TAGGCAACCACGGTTTTGTAAGAGGTCACGGTCTCCTCCACCTGCCCGTTGAGCTGCCCGAGCAGCTTTTGCTGACGCACAAAATACTTGCGCATGAATTTGCCGAGCTTGGAGGAAATGAAGATCGAGATAGGGATCGTCACCATGGCGATCAAGGTCATGAGAGGGCTGTAGTAGAGCATCATTGAAAGCGCGCCAACAATGGTAAGCACACAGGAGAGCAGCGCGCTCACCGATTGCGAGATGGCGTTTGAGACGTTTTCCACGTCGTTTGTCATACGCGACATAATATCGCCGTGTCGGTGCGTGTCGGTATAGCGGATCGGCAGGCGCGAGATCTTGCGAAAAAGATCGTTCCGCATCATGCGTACTGTCCGCTGGGAAAGCTTTGCGGCAAGCACTTCCTGAAAATAGGAGAGCACCGCGCTCACGGCAAAGATGACCGCCATGGTAATGAGATATCCCCAAAGCGCGTCGAGATCGACCGTCAAACGCCCCGTCAGCTCATCCTTGGAGATCGTATCGATCGCCTTTGCCTGAAAGAATGGGCCAAATACGTCCGCCGCCGTGACAAGAAGCATAATGGCAAGAAGTGCAACAAGGATCACACCGCTCCGTCCGATGTAGTGAAGCAGCCGCCCAACCGTTTTTTTAGTGTTTTTGGGTTTTTCGGCATTCATACGTGCCGACATGGGACCGCCGCCGCGTCGGGGACCCATCTGGATCACGGGAGGCTCGCTTTGCCGCGGTCTGTTTGAAGGATTATTCATTTGCCACACCTCCCACCGTTTCGTTTTGCTTCATTTGTGAATTGTAAATATCGCGATAGGTCGCGCTTCTCCGCATCAGCTCGTCATGCGAGCCGCAGTCGCTCACCGTTCCGTTTTCCAAAACGGCAATGCGATCGGCGTTTTTGACACTTGCAATGCGTTGGGCGATCATCACCACCGTCGTATCCCGCATCGTTTCGCGCAACGCTTTTTGCAGCTTTGCCTCGGTAGCAAGGTCAAGTGCCGAGGTCGAGTCGTCAAGGATCAGTATTTCGGGCTTTCTCGTCAGAGCACGTGCAATCGAAAGACGTTGCTTTTGTCCACCCGAGAGAGACGCGCCCTTTTCGGCGATCACGGTCTCATACCCATCCGAAAAGCCGCGGATAAATCCGTCTGCCTGCGCAACCTCCGCCGCCGAAACGATCTCCTCGTGTGTGGCATCGGGGTCCCCCCAGCGAATGTTGTTTTTCACCGTGTCGGAAAACAGCTCGCTCTTTTGCATTACATAGCCGATCTTTTTTCGAAGCGCGTCGAGTTCATAATCCGAGATCGGCTTGCCGTCGATCTCTACCACACCCTCGCTCGCATCGTAAAAACGGGGGATCAGGCTTACCAGCGAGGTCTTGCCGCAACCGGTTGCACCGATGATGGCAAAGGTCTCGCCCTTTTTGATCTCCAGATCGATGTCGTGAAGCACAGGTCTGCCCTTTGCCGTGGGATAGCGGAAGGACACTCCGCGCATCGCGATCGCTACGGGCGCATCCGCATGTTCCGAAAGTGTGCCGCCAACGATCACAGGTTCGGTGTCAAGGATCTCAAGCACACGCTTTGAGGACGCCAGCGCACGCGAGACCGATTGAAACATCATCGTCACCATCATGATCGAGTTGATCACAAGCGTCACATAGGTAATGCCCGCCATGACCGTACCCGTCGTCATGCCTGCGTCTCCCATCTCAATGCGCACACCGCCAATCGCGATCAAAGCGATCACGGAAAAATTCATAATCACATTGAGCATCGGTGTTGTGATCGCCATCAACCGCAAAACCTTGTAGTTCACTCCGCAAAGCTCGGTGTTGGCAACCGAAAAGCGCTCGTTTTCATGATCTTCGCAAACGTAAGCCTTTACCACACGCGCACCGCTCACATTTTCCTGCACCACCGAATTCACACGGTCAAGCTTTTTTTGAAGCGTAGCGTACATCGGGATGGCGCGCGAGAGCACAATGATCAAGGTAAGGAGCAGGATCGGCACGGATAACAGCAGAACTGTCCCAAACCGCACCTCAAGTAGGATCAGCATCACCGTACCGCCAACGAGAAACATGGGCGCGCGCACGAACATACGGATGATCTGTTCCACAAATTCCACGATCATTGAGATATCGTTTGTCATACGTGTCACAAGAGACCCCGTGGTAAAACGGTCGGTCTGTTCGATTGAAAGCGACATCACACGGGCATAGGTATCACGGCGAAGATCGTTTCCAAAGCTTTGCGCCGCCCGTGCGGCAGTATAAGCACAGGTAACGCCAAAAAATCCGCCAACCAACGTAATGCAAAGCATCATAATGCCAAATGTCAAAATAATTTGAAGCTGCGTGTAGGAATCGCCCCATAAAAGATTCATCACCCACTCAGCAAACCCCGCGCCTCGAATCGCCAAAAGCCCATCGGCTTCAATGCCATAGTCCACGATAAAAGACATCAGATAGGGAAGACAAAGATCCGCCAATACCTCTCCCATCATCATCAAGGGCGAAACGATCGCAAAAAACGCGTATGGCTTGATGTAACGAACTAATTTTTTCAAACCTTTTCAAACCTCTCTTTCTTTTCAAACATGTACCCCGGTCTTAAAACAGAAAAATTTTCCATTCTCCAAATCAAGAATGTTTTTTCATATCATCGGGCAAAATATTGTCACGCATCCGTTCCAAATATTTCAAAAGCACAGCCGTTTCTTTTTCGGTAAACCCTCGCATGAGCTCGGCGTCCACAGCTTTCAATCGCTCGTGTATCAGCTTGTTGTATGCAAAACCCTTTTCGGAGAGATACACACGCACCACTCGCATATCCATTTCATCCGCTACACGGCGCACCAATCCATCGGCTTCCAATCGCTTGAGCGTTATGCTGACAGTGGGCGGCTTGAGATGCGTTTTACAAACCAGCTCCAATTGGCTGCACCCGTCGGCGTGAGATAAGATGCGCATGATCTGTCTGGCGCTCTCTTGTGTCATTACGCCGTCGGCTTCAAAGGCACGCATTTTTCCATGAAACAGCCGCGCGATCTCATTGACCAGCATTGGAGGGGTTGGCGCGGGATGCGTTTTGGAGAATATCTCTTGCTCTACAACCTTCTTTTTTGACATTTTTCGTCTCCTTCCAAAATTGTGAACAAACATAAAATAAACGGTTAATAACCGTTGTATATTATATCAAAAGGAATACAAAAATTCAAATCTATTTTGTAAACAATTAGTTTGCAAACAAACTTTTATTGTGAGTTTTGGACTGTCATGGGCATATTTGTTACTTATGAAACAGCGGTAAGCGGAGCACATTAAAAACAGCAAATCGACGACGGCAAAAAAGGCACGCGACGTTTTGCAAAAGAGAAAAAAGGCGCACCCCAAAGGGTTCGCCAAGGCTTGAGAAAGGTTCAGAATATAAATATAATGATGAAAAAACAGGCTTGGAAGCTGTTGTGCTGCCTTTTGCTGATGTCCGCCGTTGCATGCTCCTGCATGGCGCCCGCAGCAGGCTTAAGTACAACACAAAAGGAGTATCGCACGCAAAGCGTTGCGGCATTTGCCATGAAGGAACCCACAACAATTCCCCAGCAATCCGTCCATACAGCTACAGTTTCACTCCCGGCGTTTTCCCCCGAGGAGCTGGAGGGGCTCACATTATGCCCCGGTGGCATGCCCTTTGGTGTCAAATTTTACACCGAGGGAGTTACGGTGGTTGGATTTTGTGATGTGGAGACTACACAAGGTAAGATCAACCCGGCAAGCAATGCGGGATTGCGAGCAAAGGATATTATACTAAAGGTAAACGGAGAAACGCTGTCCGGCGCATCGGAGCTGACCGATTATATTGAAAACTGCGAAGGGAAGACGCTTGCTCTTCGTATCCGTCGAGGAAAGGACGAGTTTGATGTTTCCCTAACGCCTATATGGTGCGATGCCGAATCGCGCTATAAAACAGGCATTTGGGTACGCGACAGCGGCGCGGGGATCGGAACCGTTACTTTTGTTTTGCCCGAGACCGGCGCGTTTGCGGGGCTGGGACACGGCATTTGCGACGCAGAGACCGGCGAACTGGTTGCGATGAAGCGCGGAACGATATCGGACGTAACGATCAGCTCGGTGGTACGCGGCGCGGCGGGTGCCCCGGGTGAGCTTAAGGGATATTTCAATCCCGGCAAAACAGGAGCCTTGCTCGGAAACTCGGCTTGCGGTGTGTGGGGAGTCTTTTCGCAGGTTCCCAAGAGCGATTACGAGCCCATGCCGATCGGGTTAAGAAATGAGATCCGCGAGGGAGACGCTTATATTCTTTCCACACTCGACACGGGCAAGATCGGTCAGTACGACATCCGCATCAGCAACATCAATCGCGATGCCACTGGCTCGAAATGCTTTACTGTAACCGTCACCGACCCCGATCTCCTTGCTCTTTCGGGCGGGATCGTGCAGGGCATGAGCGGATCGCCCATCATTCAGGACGGAAAGATCGTCGGGGCTGTAACACACGTCCTCATCAACGACCCCACCACGGGCTACGGCATTTTCCTGGAAAACATGCTTGTCGGTATGCCGCTGATGGCAAGATGATAAAAGACCTTGTGTAAAAGACCTATAAGGGGGTGTCTCAAATGCAAAATTTGAGACACCCCCGATGGGGATAGGCAGATTTAGGCGATAGAAAAAGCCCGTATCTATTTTGAAGATTTGTATTTTTTTATAAACTGTGTGGGAGTGATGCCAATGTAATTTTTGAACTGTCGACTAAAGAAGTACACATCAGAAAAATTGCATAGATAGGCAACCTGTGTAACTGTATACCGCTCGAGACGAAGCAGGTCACAGGCGTGGTTTAATTTCAGCTGAATAATATATTGTCTCGGAGGAACGCCGAACCGTTCTTTAAAAAGGCGCCCAAAATACGATTCTTTCATATTACAAAGTGACGCAAGTTCACTGACGCAAATTTTTCTCGAAAGGAAGTTCTCGTGAATTTCAGCGACAGCGCGGTGAATTTTTGCATAATGATTGCTCGACGAATAGGTGCTTTTTTGTAGCTCCGCGAGAATTTGATACAGCACGGAAAGGCAAGCAAAGCGGTATCCTTCCTCTTTACCGCTCCAAAAAGCAAACGCCTTTTTAAACAAGATTTGTAACGCGCTTTTGTTCGCCCCCTTTATAATAAAAGCTCGATCAGCAACAGGGCGATCTGTACGAAAAAATATATCAATGCACTCTCCCTGTTCACGTCTTACAATATCATATCGATCTACGTCACCTTTCGGGAAAAACTGAACGGTATAAGGCGTGATCTCAAAAATCTGATCTCCAAAGAAATATGTTGATTCCCCCGAAAGATGAAATATTAGCTCATTGTTCTTGATTTTACCCGAAAAAGAGGTTTTTTCTTCCGGATATTCTTCCTTTCCTACCAAAATTACGCGCCGTATTTCCGTGATTATAAAGTCCAAATTCATTTTCCCACCTTCTTTCTCTATTTGATTATAGCACAGTTTTTCGTTTTTCGCAATAGATAATGTCGGTTTTTACCTGACAAGATCAATGTTTTGTACCGAAAAGTACAAATGAGACGATTCCTCTATTTCAAAATCAAATCAGTTATGCTATACTGAAATAGCGGAAACATTTTAGTGTTTTCAAAAGAAACAGGGGGGATACAACATGACACAAAGAAAAACCGCTGTTGTCACAGGCGCTTCTCGCGGAATCGGTTTTGCAATTGCCAAAGCACTTGCCGCCAAAGGGATCACCGTTATCATTACGGGGCGAAATGCGGAATCCATTGATCGCGCCGCCGAAGCAATCGGAAGCAACACGATTCCGCTGGTTTGGGACGTATCAAAAATCGAAATTGCGGAGAAAATGGTAGCGGAATGTGCGAACCGTCTTGGAGGCCTTGATATTTTTGTAAATAATGCGGGAATCTTTGCGCAGCGTTCTGAATGGAGCAAAGAATCCTTGCTTTCCACCACTCCCAAAGAATGGAGAGCTGTTATGCAAACCAACACCGACGCACTGTTCTTTTGTATGCAAGCGGCGGTAAAATATATGAGAGCGCATCGGATTCACGGCAACATTCTCAATATTACTTCTGTTGCCGGAAATGCGCCGGTCTACGGTGCATACGGTGCTTCAAAGATCGCTTCAACAAGTTTGACGCGTGGATGGGGAAGAATGTTTGCCTCCGATCACATTACCATAAACGGTATTGCGCCCGGTCCCGTTGCCACTGAGATGAATAACTGGCATGTGGGAGATCCATTGGAGCATAGCAAAATCCCCTTTGGACGCTTTGTAACCTGTGAGGAGATCGCGGAGCTTGCTCTTTATATGCTTGATGAAAAGGCAAAAATGCTTTGCGGAGAAACAGTAATTTTTGACGGAGGTTATGCAATCCGATGATGAGTGAAAGAATTTCAAAGCTGACGGCTTTGACGATGAACGGTGAAATGTACGCCTATCCGAAAAAGACGGAGTATGACCGAAACGATATTTTCCTTTCAGAATCCGAGAGAAGTATCAAGCGCCTTTGCGAATTTATACAAAACCAGGAGCCTGTACTGACTGAATATCAAACGATGACGGGCTTTTTCAATTGTGACCGTTCCATTTCCGGCGACATTTTTCGTCGAAAGGGACACGCCAACACGCAGTCTTTGGCACAGTCACACTATAAAAAGCCCATAGACAATTTGTCCACGTGTGAGTATCAACATGCAACAGCGGACTATCAAACGATACTGCAAAAAGGGCTTTTCGGCATTATTGAAGAAATACATGAGTCTGAAAAACATCATACAGACCCCGAGAAACGAGAATATCTGAGTTGTCTTTTAAAGGTTTCGGAGAGCCTGATCGCATGGGCAAACAAGTGTTCCGACCGTGCGCTTCAGTTCTCCGAATCGGTAGAATCCCCTGAACATAAAAAGAATCTTTTACGCCTTTCCAAAACCCTTTGCCGTGTTCCCGCGAACGCGCCCGAAACTTTTTATGAAGCGGTGCTTACCATATATCTTTGTTTTTCTGCCGATCCGGACAGCGTCGGAATGCTTGACCGCTATCTCGCACCTTTCTACTTTAGAGACCTTGCCGAAAACCGTCTCCATCGAGACGAGGCAAAAGAATATTTACAGGAACTGTTTCTGATGCTTCAGGCGGCAACGCACCGCGAAAGTGTGTGTTTTACGCGCGGCGGCGAGTCACATTTCTGTATCGGCGGATATCTGCCGAGCGGAGCGGACGGTTTTACCGATTTATCGCAGCTGATCCTTGAGGCGCTTGTTGAACTTCCAACGTACATACCGCAAGTAACATTTCGCTGGACGAAAAAAACGCCGCGCGAGATATTTCGCTTTGCACTTGATTGTGAACGTCGTGATCCTTATAAGCGAATCGCTTTTCAAAATGATGAAAAACGTGTAAAATGTTATACTGAGCTTTGTGGTTTCCCATTTGAAAAAGCAGTAAATTATACCACAGTCGGATGCAATGAGCCCGCCTTTGTCGGAACCATCACCGGGAGTACCTCCGCCGTCAACCTGCTGCGATCCACCGAAACACTGTTCCACAAAAAGGCAGAACAAATCGTCAATGCATCGACATTTGATGTGTTTTACGAGATATTTCTAAAAGAATTATTGGCAGATCTTGACAAAGCCTTAGCCCTTGACGATGCGTATAATCGCGTCAGAGCGCGAGACGTTAATCACCTTTCCGCTATATTTTTTCAGGGATGTATCGAAAAGGCTACCAGCATGACTCAGGGGGCGGGAGAGACCGTCATTGCGTCTCCATTCTGCATGGGTATCACAAATACCATTGATGCGTTAATTGTTGTTCGACAATTTGTCTTCGATGAGAAACTATTTACAATGTCCGAGCTGATCACGGCAGTACAGGAAAACTGGCACGGATATGAGGACATGCGGACGGTGATTCTGAAAAAAGGCGACTTTTTTGGAAACGATACGGCGCGCTCAAATGAGGTTGCACGCAGATTGTATCAAAGTCTTTACGACCATTTGAAGGGAAAGAATAATCTTTTTGGATATCAATGGCTCATTGGAGATCTGACGGGCTATGTGCCGCATTTCCAATGGTTTGGCGCAAATATGAGTGCAACCCCGGACGGAAGATATGCGGGAGATGCGCTGCAATTCGGCCTTGGGCAAAACGAGGGACGCGACCGTGAAGGTCTGTCCGCACTATTGAACGCAATCGCCACAGTCGATCCAAATGGCATCGGATGCGGTGCAACCGTAACAAATATTACGCTCGACGAGCAACTCGTAAAAACAGACGCAAATTTTGAAAAAACAGTAGACCTTCTACTAACCTATTTTCAAAAAGGCGGCGTACATTTTCAACTTAACTACATTTCAAAGAAAGATCTGATCTGCGCAAAAGAAACCCCCGACGAATATAAGCATTTGCGTGTTCGCGTATCCGGCTTTTCGGATTATTTCGTCAAACTAAATGAAGCAATACAGGACGATATTATTGCAAGAACGGAGCAAAGATGACAGCCACTATTTTTGATATTCAAAGAAATTCCTATGTTGATGGTCCGGGAATACGCACAACCGTTTTTTTGAAAGGATGTAATCTTCATTGCGCTTGGTGTCACAATCCTGAAAGTCAAGACCCAAAGCCCCAAATGATGTTTTACAAGAACAAATGCACAAACTGCGGAAAATGCAAAGAAAAATGCCCAAACGCATTAGAGCAATGTTCCCTTTGCGGCAAATGTACCCTTTACTGTTCCATTGATGCCCGAAAGATCTGCGGCAGGGAATATACCGCCGATGAAGTTTTGGCAGAGGTTATAAAAGACAAAGCTTTTTATGACAATTCAGGCGGAGGTGTAACCTTTTCGGGTGGCGAGTGTATGCTCCGGATCGATTTCCTTGCTGAAATTTTGAAGAAGTGTAAAGAAAAAGGGATACACACCGCTGTGGACACCGCAGGGCACGTTTCATTTGAGAGATTTGAGCGGATCCTTTTATACACCGATCTGTTTCTCTATGATCTCAAATGTTTTGACAGTATAAAACACAAGCACTTTACAGGTGTCAAAAATGAATTAATACTTGAGAATCTCAAAAAATTACTTGCAACAGGCAAATCAGTATGGGTGCGAATTCCGATCATTGGAGGGGTTAATGATAGCGAAGAAGAGCTGCAAAAGATTAAAGACTTTTTGAAAAGCTGTCACCCACCGCAAAAGATAGAGCTTTTGCCATATCACGCTATGGGAGAACATAAATATGCCGCTATTGGCAGGGAAGCGCATCCGTTTTCTGTCCCAAGCGAAGAAAAGATGCAGAATTTAAAAAAACTTTTTTAGAAAAAATCAATTTATCTGCATAGGTGAAACTGCGAAAGGTGAGGCGATTGCCCGATTGGCGGCACAAATGGCAATTTCGCGGTCTGCCTCGGTCACATCCTCCGGCATCCATGTGACGGAATCGATCTCCATTCCCGTCAGCGCCTTGAGAAAGGTCAGCCCTGCGATATAGCGTCCAATTCCATAGCTCAAATGAAATCCATCGCGGGACAGTCTGCCTGAAAGCTCGGTCGCGCGCGCGTTTTGAATGGCAGTTCCCGTGGGGGATACCCGATCCAAGCCGTTTGTCGGCAGCACGACCGTTTTTGTCAGTTCGGTCAGGTTTTCATACATACGCATCTGATCGCCCTCGTAGGAGCAGATCTCCTTGTGTGTGCTGTATGGCTCCATTACCCATGCCATATTAAACGCGATCTTTGTGTGAGGTTTTGCGTTGGAGCGGATGTATCCGACCAGATAAGGGAGCTTTTGATAGGATTCAACCGCCGTGTATCTGCTTCCGTCCCCTGTTCCGTGCTGAATGGATATCCAATCCCAATCCTCGCTTTTGATGGCATCACTCACCTTAACATCCGGAGTATTGCTCCAATCGCCACCGTTCGAGGTGTAATATTTGTATGCGGGAGCATCGTTTTCCACATTTGTACAATGGCGGTTGATGGAACAGCCTCCGATATAGAGATTTCCCAAACGGATATCCTCTATCTCAAGAGAAGCGGCGATATACGGCAGGTGCTTCATCGTATCAATCGAAAAGCTGTTTCCGACAGATAGGATCTTTAAGCTCTTTTTTGTTTCATTTGGCATCATTTTTTATTTTATCCTTTCATTGTTTTTATATTAGCCGATTGTAAAAGTCAAAAGAGTCAATATTTATAATACTGTTTGGATTTTTACAATTCCAATTTTTCTCCACTTTTATTACTTAAATATCGAAATTATCTTACCTTGTCGAAAAAAACAACCCTTTCGTCACGCTACGCGTGCCACCTCCCCTTGCACAGGGGAGGCTTTTAAAGAATCATTTGCTACCAAAATGGCTACCTTTTTAAAGGGTAAAGGTATTTTTAGGCTCCCCTGTGCAAGGGGAGCTGTCAGCGTAGCTGACTGAGGGGGTGTTTCGCTTTTTTTACTTTTACAATCGGCTATTGTTTTTATATCAGTATCCATATCCAAAGGGGAATCGTTATCAAACAAACGGCATGAGAAAGCAACACAAACCTTGCTCCCATCCTACAATCCTCGCCAACAAGCATGGGAAACACCACGGTGTTCAAGCCACACGGCATACATCCCATGATCACTGCCGCGGGATAGATCGCATCGGGCAGGAGCCCAAAATGCTTGAAGGGTACGCAGATCAAAAAAAGCATTGCGGGTATAACGACCAACCTTGTTGCGACAAAAATGACCGTTTTGACATCGGGAAGGATCTCCTTTACCGCAAACGAAGCAATGACGATTCCCGTCAGGATCATACTAATAGGTCCAACGCATGCCGCGGCACTGCCAAATATCGCGCTCAAAGTGCTCGGCAGTGGGATCTCAAGCACACCAAACAACATTCCCAAGGCAAGCGCTGCCGTCATAGGATTGATGATCCGTTTTACGGAACTGTTCTTTGCTGTCAAAAGCGCATACCCAAAGGTATAGGTGTAAAACGCAAACGGAATGCAAAAAAGGATCATGTCGGTCAAAGCCTGCGCGCCGAGAACAGCCTCCACCAAAACATATCCCAAATACGCGTAATTAGATATGGCAAAGGAATATCGATAGACCCTTTGCTCGTATTTGTCACGGCTCAGCCGTTTAGAGATCAGCCATGAAAACAGCACCAGAAAAAGCAGGATCGCCGTTGACATGAAAAGTGTGAGATAATTGCTTTTCAAATAGGGCAGAGTGCATCTTGTTGAAAAATTTAAAAAGACCTTGCACGGCAAAAACGCATTTACCAAAAGCACGGATAAAAGATTGCTTTTTTCAACGGTTATCCGCTTGATTTTACCGATCGCAAAACCAAACGCCATGAAAGAAAACAAAATTGCAAGCTGTGATATCACTTCCGACATTTCGATCTGACCTTCTGTACAGTAAAAATTTAACGTAAGTATAGCATATGAATACCGATTTGTAAATATAAAAAAAGAAGCGATATGGATTTTTCATAAGCAGAACTTGACAAAGCACTTCATCAATGATATAATGAATGAAAAAAGGCAGGTGACGGCAAGCATGTTTGAGGCACTTTCAAATATTCAGATCACGGGAATCATTCGCGGAAACAGTACCGCGCAGGCAACCATCGATTGCCGCCCGTCACACACCCTGATATATAAGATCAACGGTGAAAGCATTTATTATCTGCGCGGAACGCCAACCCATCTTCGCGAAGGAACCGTGCTCTACGTTCCCGAAGGAGAAAAATACTCCTTTGAAAAGGTCTCGGCAGGGGAAAGCTTATATTGCTTGATCAATTTTCACTGCACGTCGGTAAGCGAGCAAAAGCCGCAGTTGTTTTCCTCCTGCGATTCCGAGCATGTACATTACATTTTCAACCAAATGCTACGGCGTTGGTTACTCGCACATAACAGCTCCGATCGCTACGAGCTGCTTTCCCTGTTTTATCATTTGATATCCATTCTTTTGCAAACGCAGGAAAAACAATACCACACCTCGGCACAATATGCACGCCTCCGTCCCGCGTTAAGTTATTTGGAAGAGCATTTGTACGATCCCGATCTGACATGTTCAACGCTCGCGGCGCTTTGCGGTGTGTCGGAGGTGACATTTCGAGGGCTGTTTGCCGATCAGTTTGGCGAACCGCCAAAAAAATATATTATTCGCTGCCGTTTAACAAAGGCAAAAACGGTCATCGAAAGTGGGGAATATTCTACCCTCAATGAGGTTGCTTATACGGTTGGCTATCAAGACCCGCTGTATTTTTCGCGGCATTTTAAAAAATATTTCGGCATGCCACCGTCTTTGGTGTAAGCGTGCCTTTATACTGCGCTCAAAAGAGCCGACACGAAAAATCCGTGTCGGCTCTTTTGTTGTGATTTTTTAATGCAGATTAGCCAATTCAATTGCGGCGCCCGTTTCCAAAACTATTTTATTCGAAGAACCCGTTTGGATATACGGTAGATCTTTCTGGCTCCGCGGTAAAGCAGGGAGCGTTTTGTGGAATCGCTTAAGGAGTGTGTCGAAGCCAGAGCCGCAATCACCGCATCCACCGTCTCATCCGCAAGGTGCTCATGGATCTTACAACCGATCTGCACCTCTTTTACGTTAATCGGTGTTGCAAAATTCAAAACGATCTGCGGGTCGTTTTTCAAAAAGACGATCGTCTCACCCAAAACATAGCCGTTTGTGATCACGTCACCAAGGGTGTAGTCCTTGCTTTCACCGTCGGTATCGATCACACGGATCAAAAGGTTTTCGAGAGAGAAGGCACCGTACTGCAATGGGTCAAACCGGATACCGCAAATTCCTTTTGCTCCGTGTTTGCCCGCTGTATAAACGTAGGGCATTTTGGAAGGCTCCTCCGAGTTTTTGCGGCACCAGGTCTTCTCCTGCGAAAAGCCCGCGCCGTCGTTGTAAAACAGCTCGGTCATATCCTCGCCCTCGGTGTAAATGCCGTCGTTTTCCTGATCCAGGATCTTTTCATAAACCTTGTCCAGCGAACCGACCGGCATAACAATGGGGGTCTTGGAAAAGCGGTCAACGATAAATTTATAATTTTTTATCCACTCCTCGCGTTGATGGAGGCTTGCGGAGTTTTCGGCATTCAACCAATTGCGGTAAAGGAATGTGATCTCGGGGTTGTCCGCAACACCCGTTATAAAGGCGGTTCGCATGAGAAAATCCCAATCCTCGGTGGTGGTCAGGGATTCTTCATACCGAATTCCCAGCTGTTTAAATGCCTTTGCGGGAAACGCCAATGCACACAGCGGACATTTGTTCAGCGTCAATTCGCCCATCAGATCAAAGTCGCAACAGTAGGTATTTTTGGGTGCTCCTACGGCGCGCGGCGTGTTGGGAAAATCACCGCCAACCGTTTCCCAGTCTTGAATGACCGTATAGGTGTGAAGGATCTTTCCGTCATATTTTTTGGACATTTCATAAAAGGTCTCCACCCAATGGTCAAACACCAAGTCATCATCGTCCAAAACCGCAATGTATCTGCCCTTTGCCGCGTCAAAGCCTCTGTTAAGCGGGGTGGTGCGGGTGCCGCCCACAACGGGGATCAATCTTGTTTTCTCACGCATCCATTGCGGGAGATCCGAGATCATTCCTTCGACCGTGCGTTGCTGATCCTCGGTCAAATTGTGTCCCATGACAAGCAATTCAAAATTTGTGTTGCTTTGCCCCGTCAGGGAAAGCAGCGTTTCGGTAAGCATATCGGGACGTTTTGCTTGGGTGCGTGTTACGACCGTTAAAAAAGGATCGTCCCGCATGGGTCCCTCTGCCGTACAGCGCTCCTTTTCCAAATAGCCGTGAGCCGCTTGATACAACGCGGAGTCATGATCGACCGTTTGTTCCAGCCATGCGAAATATTCATTTACGGTGGTGGGAGCAAATTTATTTTGATTCATGAAAGTTACCTCTGTTATTTACAAGACAAATCGATTTTCCGAATAATTGTCTCCCAAAAAGCGTGCGATACGCCCCTCGGGATCGATCGGAGTTGGCAACGCATTGTTTGCCTTCATTTCCTCAAACCGCGCAATCACCTTGGCTCCGATCTCGTCGCTGTTGGAAAACTGCTCGTACAGCTTTTGAAAACGCTCGTGATTGGACCATTTGTACGCCATGAGAAGTGCCGCCTCCTGAGAGAAATAGATCTCTGCCGAGGTGGGTTGCCAACCGCCTGTTGCGGAAAGCCGCTTTGCGTGATACACCGGGCAGTCGGGGCGGTAGTAGACCTTCTTTCCCGCCAGCCGTATCCGCCATGAAAAATCCAGATCGTCACAGTAAAGGAAAAAGGTCTTTTCGTCAAAGCCATCGATCGCGCGAAACATCTCGGTTGAAAACATTGCGCATGCCGTGGATGCCCATTCGGTCTCGAGCGTGTCACGGTCATATTCCTTGGGGTGCTCAATGGGTGTTTGTCTCGCCTCTATCATCCCCGCTTCCTTGGCGGGATCAAGCAAATATTCCAGCATATTGGAAAACAAATGCGGGCATACCAGCACATCGGGATTCATGATCATCATATAATCCGCCGTGCAGTCTCGCCCCATGCGATTGTGTCCCTTTGCGGTACCCGTGTTTTCGTGGAAATAGGTATATCGGAAGGTAAAAAACGGTGCAAATCGAGCTTCGATCTCACCGATCTCCTCATTGGAGAATACCGGGCTCGCGGACGCGTCGCCATAGCAAACGGCAACGTCACCCAATTCCTTTGAGGTCTCCCGATTGACACGTACCGCGTTTGAAAGACTGTCCAAGGCACGCAAAAGCGATGCTTTTTCATTGTGGTAAATTACCGATTGAATTTGTAAAGTAACTGCCATAAAATATTATTCCTTACTCGATCTGTCAATCGTTTTTGTCGGCTCACGCCATTCTCGTCAGCAGATCCTTTACACGGTCTGCCGCCGCTTCGTTTTGCTTTAAATAGGTTTGAATAACCGTTTTGATCTCGGTATTGTCACCGTATACAATTTTGGAGTCGTATGGTCTGTCGGGAAATACGCCGTACTGCAAACGAATATCCAATTGCATACGCTTGATAAAGTCCTCAGCGACATCCTTTAGCGCCTGCGGTCTGCCCGTACAGCAGTTGATGATACCCTCCACTTCGGTTTGAAGCGAAGCCAGCGCGATCTGTAGCCCCAGATCCTCTACCGATATAAAATCGTACCGATTGGTTCCCGCGGTAAAGGGAAATTCCTTTGCGCCTTCGTCTGCCTTTTGCAAAATTTTGGAGAACACCGAGTTGTTGTATCGGTCATTGCCGTAAACGTAATATCCGCGCAGCCATTTCAAAGAAAAGTCCTTGCTTTTTTGCAACGCTTCCATGCTTTGCCGCAATGCGTTTTTGCTGATCCCGTAAAGGCTACCGGGGTTTTGCGGCGTATCCTTTGCGATCGCGCCCTCAAAAAAGCCGATCTCGTGCATGGAACCCATCACGCTGATGTTTTTTGTGCCGCCTTCCACCATTTTTTGCAGGAAGGTATAGTGCTTGGCAAGGTCCTCTAAATGACAGAGGGAGTTGTGTACAAATCCGTCTCTCCACGCCAAGTGGATCAAAGCGTCGGGCTCTCCAAAGGTATGATAAGGGTCTTTTTCGGAAAAAATATCGCCCGTACAAACGGTTGCGTCCCGATCGATCCGTTCGGTGCGGATGTCGGTGGCAACTACAGAACAGCCCAAGTCCAACAGCGCGCGAACAACAGAGACACCAATATAGCCGGCAGCACCGGTCACCAATACTTTTTTCATCTTTGACCTCATTTCATCCAATGTTCAAGAAACACTTTTACTTCAAAATTTATTTTATTATACATGTTTCGACGTCTTTTGTCAAGTCTTTCGATAAAAAAACAGTCCACCGCCTATAGAAAGCACTCATCCTTTTGCCTGCTTTAAACGGCGTATCCAATTTTGTCCCACCCTTTGCAGAGGTTTTTCCACGAGATACCAGGAGCCTATGGCAAACAAAAGCGTCACGGCAAAACACACCGTAGCCATCTCCAATGTACTGAGACGGGTGGGTGCCATGAGCTGATACATGCATTGTTGCACCACAAAGCCGTACAAATACAAGCCGTAGGCAAAATCCGAATGCTCAAACCACTTGGAAAACACAGGTCTTTCGGTCAAAGCCAATGCCAATACAAAATAGGGCAATACGATCAACACTACGAGCTCGTTGCATACCACCGAGGCCGTAGCGTGATTCCAAACGTTTGACATTGCCAAAACACCTACAACCAAAAGCACGACCGCACACTGTAAATTGAGCATTTTTTTAAACGAGGGGAAGGAAAACAGACTGCCCACAAAGAAATAAGGGATCAAGGAAACAGCATCGGGAAGGTTATTGCCCCAAACGACCAGTCTTGCGCCTCCCCACGGATACCGCACCAAAACGGCAACCGACAGCACCGTGCAGGCAAGCCACATGGCAAAGACACCCCATTTTTGAGATCCCAGCTTTTGAAAGACCAACAGCAGTGCGGGAAGGATCAAATACATGGCAAATTCAAAAGGCAATGTCCAAAGCGAGCCGTTTACCGCATTGGGATAAGGGCAGGCTTCAAACAGTCCGGGCAATGTATAGGTGGGTGAAAACAAAAGGTTTTTCCAAATATAATTCCATGTTCCGGGTGCGGTAAAATACTCGGTCAGCGGCAGCGAGGTGAAAATGGGACCTATCACCAATGCCGAGAGCAGGATCAACACGATATACGCGGGGAAGATACGAAAGCAACGGCGGATCATATACCGACCGAAATGCGGATCCGAAAGATAACTTTTGGTAATGAGATATCCGCTGAAGGTAAACAGGATCTTGACACCGATGGTGGATATGCGCTGTCCCAAAATAGGGAATGCCGCCTCACCCATGATCGAGCTCATATGTCCGTAAATGACGGCAAATGCGGCAAAAAAGCGAATGATATTAAAATTGTTTGTTCTCGGAGAGATCTCGTCCGATGGGGTAAAATAACGTTTGATGCATGATAATCCTTGCATGTAAAGTCCTCTCTTTCCGCCGAGCCGCTTTTTTCTCGGCAGGTGTAAAGCAGGTTTTTTGTCAGATCAATTTGTCGGCTCGCATGCGAAGTCTGCCCTTGCGGGTCTCGCCGTCAAAGCTGCGCAAAATAAAGCGTCCAAAGCCACGCACCGAAATTGTGACGGGTGGCTCCAGCGTGAGATCCACACGCTCAACGGGTTCAAACTCGACCTCCACCAAGCCGGTTCGGACTGCTGTTTGTGCTTCGTCGCGCGACAGATTTGTAAGTGCCGCCACCACGCAATCCAGTCTCGGGGATGCCACGGTATCACTGAGCGGTTGATACCGTCTGCCGTCGGTAAAGCTTTCGTCAAGCGTCCACACACGGCATTTGACCGTGTCGGATGCCACCTTGTCGAGGCTTTGGCATAGAAATGCCGCAATCGTCCGCGGGCAAAAAACCACCGCCTCGTGCTCATTTTGCACGGCAATATCTCCCAAGGCGTCACGCTCCAGTCCCAGCCCCAAAACAGAACCGAGATAGTCTCTGTGTCCAAGCGTTCGGTAGCCGCTGCCCTTGATGCGCACGGCACACACCGCCTCTGAAAGCTCTTCCTCCAAAAGTGCCTCTACCTCGCTCGGTGGACACTCGTTTGGAGAAAACGTCAACATAGCCGTGAGATATTCGGGCATCAGAAAAAGGCACGCGCGTTCGGCATTCGGGTATCCGCCCCAAAGCCATGCCTGTTCCCATGCTCCGCGCGCGCGCAAAACGCGTTCTGCCTGCTTTTTTTCAAGCGGAGTCAAAAACGGTATGCAGGCAACACTGCCGCGCTCGGCTTTGGAGAGCGCGTCGCCGAGGCGTGACTCCAAAAGATCTCTGCTGTTCTCGCGTCCGCTCATATCATACCAATCACTGTTTGGATCAGTGTAAGCAGGAGCCATGTTAAGAGAAACGGCACATCAAGCGGCATTCCCTCAAACCAATGCATTTTGGCGCAAAGCGCGCGCACGGGAACGATCACAGGCTCGGTGATCATAAACAAAAATGCCGCAAACTTACCCTCGTGCATAGGATCCACAAACCAGGACATAATAGCGCGGACAAACATGGCAAGATGCAGGATCGTGATAATTACGTTGACAAATTCCTTAAAAAAATAAATGATGATATCTGCCATAACGGCGGCTTTGACCTCCTTTTTCAAACACGAACGCGAGGGATGATCTGCATACTTCCCCCGCGATTCGCGTTTTGTCGTTATCAGACTGTCAGTTTTCCTCGGTTACGGGCGCTTCCTCATTGGTCTCCTGCGCCTCGGGATCAGCCACCGCGGGCTCTGCCTCAACCTCCTGCGCAAAGCCGGAGATATCAACGCCGGCGGGCGCTACCACGATGGTGTTTTTGTTGGTCTTGATCATTTCTCCGCCCAAAACATAGGTTACACCCGCGAGAAAATCGATCAAACGGAACGCCTTTTTGGTTTCGAGATTGCTGATGTCAAGCAGTACGATGCATCCCTCCTTGAGCTTATCCGCAATCTTGACCGACTCGTTGTGGCTCTTGGGCTGAAGCAGCTTGAGCGCAACCTTTTCGGTGCTTGCGGGGCGGATCTCAGGGGTCTTGCGTGCGGGATCGTCGATTGCGGAAACCGCGTTTTGCTCAGCGGTGTCCATTTCGTCCTTGATATCCGAGGGCATGACGTAGATATCGTCATATCCTCCTGCTTCTTCCTCAAAATCAGCGGGATCGTTTCTTACAAATTTCTTCAAAAGGTTCATTTTGCTGTCCTCCTATATGTTTTTCACAAATTATTATTTTTTATTCTTCTTTTGCCGCCGTTGGCTCGGCAAACAGCGCTCTTCCAACGCGTACAACGGTAGAGCCTTCCTCAATGGCGGGCTCAAAGCTTTCCGACATTCCCATGGAAATAATGGGTCTATCTATATTATAAAGTTTTTTTGTCCAAATATCAAGACATTGCTCGTAAGTTTCTCGAAAATATTTTCGATAATCCTCTTTTTTTTCGCATTTTGGCGCCATTGTCATAAATCCGCGCAATCGGATATGTGGGTAATCGGCAAGGCTTTTACAAAACGCCTCGACCTCTCCCGGATCAAGCCCGCTTTTGTTTTCCTCTTTGCCGCTGTTGATCTCCGCGAGAACATCCATGATAACACCGCGCTTTGCCGCCTGTCGCTCAATTTCTTTTGCGAGCGAGGGGGAATCGAGTGAATGGATCATACACACCTTGTCGATGATATATTTCACCTTGTTGCTTTGCAGCTTTCCGATAAAGTGGATCCGCAAGCCCTCGCGGTCGAGTTGATCCCAGCGCTCGAGAAGTTGTTGAACGCGGTTTTCTCCGACATCGTGAACCCCCAGAACGCGATGCAGATAATTGACATGCTCGGCATCGGTATATTTAATCGCCGCCAAAAGGGTCACATCGGTATCGGGAAAGCTGTCCTTCCGCCGCCGCTTTGCTTCCTCCATCCGAGTACGGATCTCGGCAAGATTGCGATCCATGTATGAAAGATCGTTCATTCAAACACCCTCCCATCGTACAAACCTTCTCCCGAGGTCACCATCAGGTCATTGAGTGCCAGGTAGTTGCCTCCGAGATCGCCCTGTTCCGCCACGATACAGTAGCCGTCTCCTCGGTAAAGCACCTCCACACGGCGAAAATACACGGCGCTGCTTTCAAACACATACACGCCCTCCGTGCCATCCACAACATACATCGCCGCGTCGGGAACATAATACCCCGTGGTGCTCCCAACCGTGATCTCAACGGTTTGAGAGCGTCTCCATGCGAAATCCGACGGCACCTCGTCCGACGCAAACACAGCGATCACGCCGCCGTCCGCCCCCTCAATGAGGTCGGTGCAGGTCATGTTGATCTCTTTATCGCCGTTTTCGGGGAATGTAAAGGCATATCCTTCCTCCGCCTTGATAAACTGTGCCGCCGTGCTGTCAAAGCCGACCGCGAGATACCATCGGTTCCCGTGTACGGTCTTGCCCACAGCAAAGCCTTGCTGTGTGATCGGTTTTGCCCGTGTCAGCTCGGCAAAGCGTTCCGCAGTGAGATCTTCAAGCGCCTTAGGGGTAAACAGCGTTTCATAGCCGTCCACCATATCGTATCGGTAGAAATAGCCCGACGCGCTGTCGTTGGTGATCTTTACGCCATCCCCGCGTAGCAGGGAATCGCGCTCGGCAACAAGCTCCGACCGCATTGCGTCTGTGTCAAAGTTCGGATCTGTCAAGGCTCCGTACCGATTGAGCAGGATCAACATGCGTTCCGCCATATCGGCAAGCGCCGTTATCTCTCCGCGTGAAGCCGACATGCAGATCGAACGGTAGATCGCCACAGCGTCGGCGCGGTACTGCTCAGCCTTTGCAAGCGTGGTGCCGTTCGCGACCCGACTTTCATCAAGGATCGCGATCATCCCCTCCAGCCGCTCCAAAGCATGCTGTGTGTCCGCAAGCTCGTCCTCCCGATATCCGCCGTAAACCTGCACAAGCTCACCGCCTCGGCTGACCTTCGATCCGCTCTCGGCAAGATCTCGTACGATTCCGGGCGAGGAAACGGTCAGCACTTTTTCCTCCCGGAAGAGATATCCCTCTCCGTCAATGATCTCAATGTCGGTGATCCTGCGCGCGGGAGTGGTAAGCAAGCTCCCCGCCGAAGATCCAAACACGTGATATACCGTGTATACAATGAGCCCCACAAGCGTCAAAGACACCGCAAAGCGCACAAAATATTTCTCTAAAAACGCCCTTCGCGTCATGTGGTGCTCCTTTCTTCATCGTTTTTTCGCGGGGGAAGGAAAACTTCTTTGAGGAAGAAGTTTTCCTTCCCCCATGCCCCCATCCTTTCAAGAACCTTCTTGCAAAAAAGGGGATGGGGATTTTGATATTAAATCAATTTCATTGCTTTTGCTACAACCGTTTCCAAGGGCAAAGGTGTGCCGTTTTCGGTCATCTCGATCCATTTGACATAGGGCTTTGCCGAAAACCATGTGATCTGACGTTTGGCATAGCGTCGGGTTGCGCGTTTGAGTGTCTCAACAGCGTTTTCAAGCGTGTCGGTGCCGTCAAGCACACCGAGCAGTTCCTTGTATCCAATCGCCTGTGCCGCCGTCGCGTTTTTTTCGAACACGCCTTCGTCGCGCAAAGCTCTTGTTTCCTCCAAAAGTCCGCCCTCGAGCATTTCATCCACGCGGCGATCGATCCTTTTGTAAAGGATCTCCCGTTCGGGATAGTGAAGCCCCAACACGGTGGCATCGTAGGGCGAATCGAGCTCGCGCGAACGCTTGTCCGCCTCGGTTTTGGTCATACCTGTGGATTCATAAATTTCGAGTGCCCGCACCACACGCTTCACGTTGTTTTCGTGGATCGCCTCGGCGCTTTCGGGATCTACCTCCCAAAGCCGCTTATGGAGTGCGTGATTGCCATATTGCGCCGCATAGTCAAAAAGCGATTGGCGCAGAGCGGGGTCTCTCCGCGTCTCTTCAAAGCCGCCGCGCAAAAGGCTGTCAAGATACAGCCCTGTGCCGCCGCAAAGGATCGGCAGTTTTCCGCGCGCGTTGATCTCCGCTATCGCCTTTGCGGCAAGCGCAACGTAGTCGGCACAGCTAAAGCTTTGATCGGGCTCGGCTATGTCGATAAGATGATGCGCCACACCGTCCATTTCGGCTTTTGTGGGCTTTGCCGTGCCGATGTTCATGCGGCGATAGATCTGCATGGAGTCGCATGAAACGATCTCTCCCGAAAGCTGCTTTGCCAGCATCACAGCCAAAGCGCTTTTTCCGCTTGCCGTGGAGCCTACGATGGCAAGAAGCCTGATTTTTTTTGATTCTGCCATCGCTGTCTCTCCGTTCTCAGTCATCATCGTCGCGATCCAGCCAGTTCCAGTTCTCGACGGTTTCAAACAACCCCTCTGCCCACCAATCGGGGACAAGCTGTTTCAGTTTGACCGAAGACAAGTTATTTTGATCGGTCAATATCTCAATATCGCCGCTGTTTCGATCCAATTGCATCAAAAGCTCGCGGCAGGAGCCGCAGGGCGAGCCTACTATATCGTTCCCCTTGATACAGACCAACCGTGTGATACGGCTCTCCCCGCATGTGATCATATTTGCAACGGCGCTTCGCTCGGCACACATCCCGAGTGAGCAGGAAGTGTCAATGCAAACGCCTGTGTAAATGTTGCCTTGATCGGTCATGATAGCCGCGGCAACGTTTCCCGCCTCCACAAAGGGAGAAATGACACGGTGATGCAGGCGTGATTTTGCCGCCTTTATCAGCAGAGTCCACTCGGCATCATTTTTTTGTGTTTTCATAACCGTCCTCCTTTGCGGTTTGCGCGGGAGCATCCCGACGGATGGTAAACGGGAGCGCGTTTTCACGGATCATCTGGCGCAAAAAGATATTGACCGCCGTGGAAAGATCCAGCCCGAGGTCGGCAAGCAGCTCTTGCGCCTTTGCCTTGGTCTCGGAATCGATGGTAATATTGGTGGATACCTTTGCCATAAACACGCTCCTTTCTTCCAAAAAATCCCTCAAAGCAACACTTTTCGGTATACATTCTATATTTTAACATAACACACGCATTTTGTCAATAGCCCATGCGCATTTTTTCAACATTTTATGACAATATTATGCGCATAAATACAAAAGACCAAAAAATAAGAACAAAGAGCCTAAAAAAACAAAAAATACGGCTTTCCCAAACCTGTTTGAGGCGGGAAAGCCGTGTTTTTGTTTTATGTTTTAATCGATCAACCGACCGACTCGGTAAAGAGCGACGCGCCTGCGAAATAGTAGACCGCGCTGCCTTCCACCTGGAAGAGGTACCACTCGGCACCGTCCTTTTCGCCCTTGGCGTAAACGGTTACCTTATCGTTTGCCTTGAGCTCCTTGGCAACCGTTCCGGAGGTTCCGGGGGTTGCATAGCAGTTGACCTTGCCGGTT
>JAFTXB010000237.1 GCA_017461825.1 Clostridia bacterium | reverse complement strand
CTGAGCAACACTGGTCACGGCTACGGCCCGGGCAATACATCCGGCGGCAAGCGGCCTCCCTATCCTAATCCTCTGCAGGATACATACGGCAAATACGGCGCTAACTTTATCGCACCGGACAATGGCAACATCTATCTGACCTTTGACTGCGGCTATGAGCATACCGCAACCGATGCCAACGGCAACAAATACCGCGTGACTGAGAAAATTCTGGACGTTCTGAAAGAAAAAGATGTCAAAGCCGTTTTCTTCGTAACGATGTACTACGTTAAGGACCAGCCGGATCTGGTCAGAAGAATGATCGATGAAGGACATACCGTCGGTAACCATTCCAACAACCACCCTGTAATGCCGACGCTGACCATTGACAAGATGGTTTACGAGGTCATGAGTCTTCACAATTACATCAAGGAACATTTTGGTTATGAAATGACTCTCTTCCGTTTCCCCACCGGTGAATACTCCACCCGCTCTCTGGCAGTGCTCCAATCTCTGGGCTACAAGAGTGTACATTGGAGCTTCGCTTACCTGGACTATGAAACGGACAACCAGCCCAATCACAAGAAAGCGCTGGATCGTGTAACAAGCTCCCACCACAGCGGCGCGATCTATTTACTCCACGCAATTTCAACTACTAACGCTGCCATTCTGGGCGATGCAATTGACTTCTTCCAGGCGAAAGGCTACAATCTGGAGCTGTTTTCTTAAAACAAAAAGCAGGACACTTTTGGACAGACCACGTAAGGAAGTATTTTATGTAAGGTACGGTGTAACCCCGTAAAAGGGGTTGCACCGTTTCCTTTTGTCAAGCTGCAAGGCGGTATGCCTCCGGATTCTTCTGAATATCTTCCATCATAGCTATAAGTTCCTCTGCGGAAGGTATTGAGATCATTCCTACACCCGTAAAGTAAATATCCACTTTTACATAGCAATGACCGCTTGACTTGTCATTGTTGTGGACTTCAATGCGTTCAATCAGCTTATTCACAATAATCGGTGTCAGTTCCGTTATATCCGTCATTTCTCTAAAAGTTCGGATTAAAAGTCTTGTATCAGCAGATTTTTGTTCGGAGGACTGCAACACCAAATCTCCATCAGCAACAAGCTTTGTGAGTTCCTTCTGTTCCCGTTCGTAATTTTTCATCATCATTTCGTAAAAATCGTCGGTTATACGACCAAGAGCATTATCCTCATATAACTTTGCCATAAGCTTATCCAATTCTGCTAATCGAATTTTACTGTCTGCAACCGTCTTTTTCAGCCTTTCAAATTCAGCCTTTTGCATCGCTTTATTTTTCTTCGCTATCATATAAAGGAATATGCTTTCGTGACAGCGAACAAAGTCAGCCATATTACTGATTGCTTCAAGCACGATTTTTTCAAGCACTACATTACGGATATAGTGAATTTTACAAGTACCTCTGCCGTCTTTATAATTGGCACAGCGGAAAAACTCTTGATTCGGCTTTAAGCTCTTTGACGCACAGAAGTGAAGTTTTGCACCGCAATCGGGACAGAATACCAATCCCGAAAAAAGACTTGTTTTGCCGGTAGCAGTGTTACGGCGGCGATTATTACGAAGTTCCTGCACTCTCAGCCATACTTCTTCGCTGATGATCGGCTCTTGCATATTGGGAATAATTTGCTGTTGGTCAACGGGGTTGTGAATAACCTTGTGAACCTTATAGCTGACGGTGGTACTTTTGAAGTTGACGGCACATCCCGTGTACTGCCTGTTTTCCAAAATACCAACAACCGTTGCTTGATCCCAATTATACGGATTAAGCGGCACTTTTTGCGAATGCTTTCTACCGACAGATTCATAGTAAGCAGAAGGTACTAACACACGCTCGTTTTCCAACTGCCTTGCGATCTGTGACGGGCCACGCCCTGCAAGGCACAGTTCGTATATCTTTCGCACAACTGCCGCCGCAGGCTCGTCAATCAGCCATTTTTCTTTGTCCTCTGCATCCCTTACATAACCGTAAGGCACAGTAGAGGAAATGCGCTTGCCGTTGTCTGCTTTGGATTGCCACACGGCACGGATCTTTTTGGAGGTCTGCGCCGCATACCATTCGTTGAATATATTGTAAAATGGCAGCATTTCCATACCTTCGCCGGTGGTGCTGTTTACATTCTCCTGAATGGAAATAAAAGTAACACCCAGCGATGGATAAACAATCTGCGTAAGTCTGCCTGCTTCCACCTGCTCACGACCAAAGCGGGACAGGTCTTTTACAATAATTCTGCAAATCTTGCCTTCCTCAACCATCTTTTGCATACGGTTGAAATCGCTACGGTCAAAGCTCGTGCCGGAAATTCCGTCATCCACGAAAAACATTGTGTTTTTATAACCGTGCCGCTTACAGTAGTCAAGTAAAATCTGTTTTTGATTGCTGATGCTGTTCGATTCGTCCTCTTTATTTTTGCGTTTTTTATCCTTATCGTCCTTTATATCTTCGACAGAAAGGCGGCAGTAGAGGGCGGTAATCAATTCTTCGTTTATATCTAAGTTTTGTCATTTAATATTGTTGGCAGTTGTCATTTCGTAATCTCCTTTCCGACAACCGGACATTG
>JAFTXB010000236.1 GCA_017461825.1 Clostridia bacterium | reverse complement strand
GAGGGCGGAAGCATCATCAATATCAGCTCGATCGTCGGTATGATCCCTCTGCGCAATCAATGTGCATTTGCGGCGGCAAATGCGGCGGTGATCAATTTTACCAAAGCGATTGCCATGGAGCTTGCGCCGAAGGGGATCCGCGCAAACGTGATCTGCCCCGGCACGGTGGGCATTGCCATCACCAACAAGCTCTGGCAAAACAACGATACCATGAAGGGGCTGCTCTCGCACATCCCCATGGAGCGTCAAGGCAGACCTGAAGAAATTGCAAGCGCCACCGCTTTTCTCGCGTCGGACGCGGCATCCTATATCACAGGTACCGTTCTGCCGGTTGACGGCGGTTGGACATGCGGCGGCTTTGCCCGCAATTTTTAAAGGAGAGCGGCATGAAACAGTTTGCAACAAAACTCATGACTGCATCCGTACCCAACGGATGCGTTGGCGTATTTTTTCTCGGTCAGGCGGGGTTTGTACTGAAAACACCTGTTGGAAAACTGATTGCGGTTGACCCCTATCTTTCAGACTGCTGTGAGAGATATTTTGGATTTAAAAGACTGATGCCGCACATTCTCGGCGCGGATGAAGTGATCTTTGATTATCTGGTCGCGTCTCACGCACATTTCGACCATTTCGATCCCGACAGCGTTCCCACCTTGCTCGGAAACCGAAAAACCGAGTTTATCGGCGCGCTTGATACGGCGGCGGAATGTGAACGGCTGGGGATAAAGGAAAAAACACGTTTTATTGCGGTGGGAGACAAGGTATCGCTCGGCGATGTAACCCTTACGGCGGTGCGTTGCGATCACGGTGCGGATACGCCTCATGCAATCGGTCTTCTGTTTGAGATCGCGGGCAAACGGATCTATATGATGGGCGACACCGCTTACCGCCCCGATTGGCTGAAAGCGGAAAAGCTCAAGGGCGTTGATCTCCTCATTCTTCCCATAAACGGAGCCTTTGGAAATCTCAACGAGGAGCAGGCCGCAAAGGTCGTAAAAGCACTGGAGCCCAAACGGGCAATTCCCTGTCACTATTGGAACTTTGCAGAGCATTTTGGAAACCCGTATGCGTTTATGGAACAAATGAAGCAACTCTGCCCCGATATTCCCTACACCCTGATGCGTCAGGGAGAAGGGATGCTGATATGATAGCAAAAACGACCTATAAGGGCAGAGCTGCGATCGTAGTTGAAAGCCAACGGCTTCGCGCAACGGTGCTTTGTGACGACGGCGCAAAGCTGGCATCGCTGGTCGATCTTACAGACGGAAAAGAGCTTTTGCTGACGCGAGACACAAAAAACTACCGTGTACTGACCTACAACGGCAGCTATGTGGATTCCGAGTGCAGCGGCTTTGACGATATGTTTCCAACCATAGACCCCTATACACCTACCGAAGGGGCATATAAGGATATACCGTATCTTGACCATGGCGAGATCTGCCGTATTCCACACAACGCAGAGCTTACCGAAAACGCCGTATGCTTGACCTCTCATTGCGCCCGCCTCCCTATCTCTTATCAAAAAACGCTATCGGTTGCCAAAGACGGCGGCTTAAATATCCATTATAAAATCACGAACGAGGGATGCGCGCCCTTTCCGTATGTTTGGGCAGGACATATCATGCTTTGCGGCGAGGACGGCATGCAGCTCTTTACACCCTACAAAAAGGATGCACCGATCGAGATGATATTTGCTACAAAGGGCTCTTCCCCAAAAGACCTTCCAAGAGATACCCTTTCGGGCTTTGATGCATACAGGGGAACGGCGTATAAATTTTATTATCTTGATCCAATCAGCGAGGGACAGTTCGGCATCCGCTATTCGGATGGCAGAACGCTTAGATTTGAATACGACAAGCAAAAGCTGCCGTATCTTGGCGTTTGGATCAACAACGGCGAATTTCAAGGGATCTACAACATTGCCCCCGAGCCTTGCACTGCTCCCTTTGATTCGCCAGATCGGGCGGCGAAAAGAGGCTATGCCTCTCTTATAGCGCCAAATTGCAGCTTTGAATTTACGATCCACATTTCTATGAACAGTTGAAAGGAAGAGAATATGAGCAAAGAAACGATGAAAGCCGTCACCGTTTACGGACCCTCATTGGCGAAAATGGAGGTTGTTCCAAAGCCTCGGGCGACAGGTGACATGCTGGTGATAAAGGTGAAACGAACGGGCGTGTGTGCCACAGACCTTTCGATCTTTACCGGTGAAAGCAGCTTTATCCGTCGCGGTGAGATCAAAATTCCCTGCCGCTTCGGTCACGAATGGGCAGGTGTCGTTGAATCGGTTGGTGAGGCGGTAACGAAATTTAAGCCCGGAGACAGAGTGTATTCCGACAATTTTGTTTCCTGCGGCAAATGCGCGGCATGCGCACGCGGTGATTACATGAGCTGTGGAGACATCCGCTCGGTTGGCACGATCAAATGCTGGGACGGATGCTACGCCGAATACATGCAAATGCCCGAGCGTCACGTGTTTTCCCTTCCGAATGAGCTTTCGATGGACGAGGGAGCCTTGATCGAACCCGCGTCGATCGCATACGATGCCTTTAAGGGGGTTGCATTGACAGAAAAAAGCACCGCCGTTATCTACGGAAACGGCGCCATCGGTATGATCTCAGCTTGGCTCGCCAAGTATTACGGCGCGGGACAGGTGATCGTGGTGGGCAGAAATGACGAAAAACTAAAGCTTGCCTATCCCATTGGTGCCGATGCCGTGATCAATAACAAAAAAGAAGACGCCGTCCTGCGCATTCGGGAATTGACAAACGGACGCGGCGCGGATCTGATCGTTGAGACCTCGGGTGCGGAGTCAGCCTTGCGCGACAGCATCCTCGCAACCGCACGCTACGGCAGGATCTCGATCGTCAGCTTTTACGAACGCGATCTGAACAACATTCCCATGGATCCCCTTGTACACGGCTGCATCTCGCTGGTAGGTGCCGCGGGCTGTGACGGAAACGCGCCCGCCGTATGTAAGATCATGTGTGAAAACCCGGTAAAGCTTACCCCCATTATTACCCATCATATCCCATTTGAAAGCTGTATTGATGTTTTTGAAAACCAGCCCAAATACAACAGCGAAAAAATTAAGATCATGATCGATTTTGATTGAGTTTTGATCTTTCTCTTGCAAATCCGCTAAAAATGTTATATAATAAAGGAGTCACTGATATGGAAAAGAAAAAGCTTCCCCCTCTCCGTGTCGAGGTTGCAAAGGTAAAGCCCTTGATCTTTGGCGAGGAATATGAATCGCGTATGATCCTCGACCACGTTATCACGGGCAGAGACGATGTCATTCAGATCAATCACGGAACCGTCAAGGCGGGCTATGCCCTCGGCGGTGGAACCCACGATGAGGACGAAATCTACTACATCCTCTCGGGCAAAGGAAAGCTCAAGCTCGACGACAAGATCATCGACGTTGCGTCAGGCGAAGTCATTTTTATCCCCGCAGGCTGTTATCACGCACTCGATAATCGCGAATCCGATGAGGACATGTGCATTCTCACCTTCTGGCGTGATTGGCGTTTCAACGAAGCCTATGAGACACGTGTCAAGCTTTGGGGGAAATCCTTTAAAACGGTCGACGAAGAATAAAATACATACATTGAAAGGAATTACCGTCATGAAAAACCTGAATAAATACATCGATCACACCAATCTCAAGCCCGCGGCGACCCGCGCCGATATCGAAAAGCTCTGTGCCGACGCGAGGAAGTGGGATTTTGCCAGCGTTTGCGTCAATCCCGCAAACATCGCGCTCGCAAAAGAGCTGTTGGCGGGCTCGGATGTTAAAGTCTGCACCGTCATCGGCTTTCCTTTGGGACAAAACACCACAGCCATCAAGGTTTTAGAGACCGAAAACGCTTATGCACTGGGCTGTGACGAATTTGACATGGTGATCAACGTGGGCAAGCTGAAGGACGGCTGTGTCGACTATGTACGCGATGAGATCGCCGCGGTTGTAAAGGCCGCAAACGGCAAAACCGTTAAGGTCATCATCGAAACG
>JAFTXB010000235.1 GCA_017461825.1 Clostridia bacterium | reverse complement strand
GCGGGAATGACGAACGAATACACATTACTGCCACTCTCGCCGTTTTTGATCTTTTTTTCAACCACGTCGGTCGGTAAAACGATAGGATCGCACGGAATTTCGTATCGTTGATCCACCGTGCCGCAATAGAGTGAGATACGGTGGATAAAATCGTTGCCCGAGCAGCCCGTATAGCGGTATGTCCGCCCCGAAACGTTTGTGACCGTAGCGGTGATTTGAATTGTCTCACCGCGCGAAAATATGTCCTTTTCTATTTCAAAGGAAAAATCGAATTTCAAAGGTGAGGATTTAAAACAACCGGAGAGCAGTGTCAGGCAAAGCGTCAAGGCAAGCAGTACGGTCCGTGTGTTTTTCATAAGAGTTCCTACTTTTTGTTAGAATTAAATACCGTTTTTTAGGGGGGGCGCGAGAGGGAGTGGAGATATGGGGTTAGAATTCGCGTTTTAATTCTTGCACGATATTCAAGCGGCTGAGGCGTGCGATCATTGCAACCGTCATGAGCGTTGTGATGATCGCGGTGGCGAGCAGGGCGTGCAGGATCTGGCGGATCGGGTTGATGAAGGTGTGGGCTTCAACTGCCGTTTGCATGAGCCCATATAGGAGCAGATCGACCGTGTAAGTGCCAAGAAGCCCGAACAAAAAGAGGTAGAAGCCACGAAAGAGCCATTCCAAAGCAACGATCTGATACACGGTTCGGGTATCCATGCCAATCGAACGGTAAATGGCAAACTCACCCTTCCGCGCATCAAACATTGAGCAAAACATCAGGGCGCTTGTGAGAACCGCCAACAAAATGAGCACGTTGAATACAGCTGTGATTCCATTTGCGAGGATCGCGGCGGTTTCGGGAGATTCGGGCATCATATTTTGTCTGAAATAGGGTATGACAAGATTGAGGTTGACGTACAGTGTCATGGAAACGGCAAATGACAGCGACAGAAAGCGATAGTTACGTTTTTGGTTGACAAAGCCTGCAAGTGCCAATTCTCCTGCTTTTCCGAACAGCTTCCACATCAAGAGATCCAAAATCGACTTTTTTAAACGAATTTCGATTCCCGAGGTGGTTTTTACAAGCCCGATGACAGAGCGGCGCATGGACTTGACGATCGAGATCAGCGTGGATAAAAGAACGGCGGCAAGCCCGATCAAAACAGCGCGGGCTAAGGTTTTTAAATCGAATGAAAAATGAAGAGGTAATACCTCGGAAAGATAGAGACAGACACCTGAAACGGAGGGGAGCCCAATGAGGATGCCAAAGGGAATGCCGATGAGCGATAAGATCGGCGCCTCTGCCACACTTACAAAGGCTTTTTGCACATTTCCCGCTCCCACGGTGGTTAGCACCGCCATCAGCTTTGCCCGTTCGCGGATGCCTGCGGAAAAGGTTCCGTAGATCAGGAATGCCGCAATGATCAACATCAGGGTATTGAAAAAAGCGCCAATCCCTTGAAACAGATTCAGCCCCCAATCCTGTGCAAGGATGCTGTTGATTTCCCGTGCGGTCAGATCAGCGGGGAGGGAGGTGAGGATCGCCTCTTTTTGCGATTCGATCAACGTGGCACAAAAGGTACTTGTGATGACCACCATCGCCACCGACAGCGCGATGACTGCGATATTGACGAGCGATCGCCTCTTATTGGCGATCACGGTGCGAAGCGCGAGTAAACATAAGTATTTCATATCAGCCTCGGGTTTTAATAGGATTCTTTCAGTGCCTGCACGATATTCATACGGTGGATGCGAGTGATCATCACGATTGTCATGACTGTTGTCATGAGGAAAAACGCGAAAAATGCCTGCAAAAGGTGGGCGATGGGGTGGATCATTTGGTTGGCGATTCCTTGTTCAAACATAAAGCTATACGTTATAAAATTGAGCAGATAGGAACCCATCAAAGTATAACCAAAAATATAAATGGCACGGTAGAGCCACTCCAAGATAACCGTTTTGTAAATCATTTTATGATCCATGCCGATTGATTGCCACATGGCAAATTCGTGCCTTCGTCTATCAAATGTACTTTCCGTCATGAAAAACGCATTGAGAGATGCGAGAAATACAAGCACAGAAATTACAAAACCAAGCTGTTCGAGTAAAAGTCGCACACCCTCCGCGGTTCCCTCTGCCGGATGTCCTTGTAAGAGATAGGAAATAAGCAGATTGCCATTGACAAAGAGAATGATGGCGATTGAAAAAGATCGGGCAAGAAAACGGTAGTTTTGCTTTTGATTGACGTAGTTTGCCGAAGCAAGCTCTCCGCATTTGCCAAACAAAAGAAATATCGGATAGTCCAAGAGTGATTTTTTGAGAGATATTTCGATTTCAGAGGGGGATTTTGCGAAATCTACAAGCGGGCGGCGGGATGCTTTGACAATTGAAGTGAGAGCAGAAAGTAATATGGTCGCAAGGCTTAAAAGCGTCGCTTTTAAAACATATTCACCGTCCAACAAAAGTTGCGAGGGTGGTGCGAAGTGCATTGTTGAACAGATACTCATCATGTAGTCGTTAATGATTAAGACGGTGGGGAGAGAGAGCAGGATGCCTAAAGGAAGTCCGATTACGGCGAGAAAGACTGTTTCCATAACCGTGACCAAGGAACCTTGCAAACCGGTTGCTCCCAACGTTGTTAATACCGCCATTTGTTTGGCTTGCCTGCGGGTTTCCGCAGAGAAAGCACCGTGGATCGAAAAAGCCGCAAAAACCAACATAGCGGTGTTTAAAAATACGGTTATGATGCGCATGGAGCCCATCGCGGGATCGGTTTCCACTTGTTGGGCAATGTCAAACTGTGAACCCGGATGGGGAAGGTCGTCCAATATTGCCAAACGTTGGGTTTCAATCCATGTCATGCTTAGGCTGCTTACAATTACCACCATCGCCACCGACAGCGCGATGACTGCGATATTGACGAGCGATCGCCTCTTATTGGCGATCACGGTGCGAAGCGCGAGTAAACATAAGTAT
>JAFTXB010000234.1 GCA_017461825.1 Clostridia bacterium | reverse complement strand
GAGATTGAGCAGCCCCAGCACAAGCGACGCGCAGGAAAACACACGCGCCGCCTCAAAAGCGCTCCACAGGGGGGCGGCGGCAGAGGCGGCAAGGAGGCTGACCAGCGGTCCCGCCGCGCAAAGCACCCACTCCTCGCCATAGGAGAGCAGATAGCCGTCCACCTCGATCCGTGCACCGAGCAGATCCAGATGCAGGGCGCGCGGCGGGATCCGCAAGAGCTTTGCCGCCAAAAGATGCCCACATTCATGCAACACCGCCGCCACAACCGTGATGAGACACACCCCCGAGCGGTCGACAAGGATCATCCCCCCTAACGCAATTACCACCGATGGAGACAGCGACAGCGGCAGACGCTTGGTTCTTCCCTTCAAAACGCAAAAGTTCCTTTCCGATTCTCATTTTATTCTTGTATTTCATATTAAAATATGGTACAATATAGAAAACGTAATTCTGCATAGGAGGATCGCCATGATAATGCAAGAACATATTCCCACATACGCCCCCCAAAACGACCCGACTGCCGCCTTTCGCATCGGATACGGGCTCTACATCGTGACCTCGTTTGACGGTGCGCGCGACAACGGCCTCATCGTCAACGCCATCATGCAGGTCACAAACACCCCCAGCCGTATCGCGGTTGCCATCAACAAGCAAAATTATTCCCACGACGTCATTCGCACCTCGGGGATCATGAACGTCAATTGCCTCACGGTCAACACCCCGTTTTCGCTCTTTCAGCGCTTTGGATTTGCAAGCGGACGCGACACCGATAAATTTTATCGCACCGAGCCGCCCCACTCCGCCAATGGGCTGATCTACCTGCCGCGCTACAGCAACGCATTTTTCTCGCTTAAAGTCGAGCAATACCTCGACCTCGGCACGCACGGGTTATTTATCTGCGCGGTCACCGAATCGCAGGTTCTGTCAAACGATGAGAGCATGACCTACGCCTATTACCACGCCAACGTCAAGCCAAAGCCCGAAAAGAAACCCGAGAAAAAGGGCTACGTGTGCAAGATCTGCGGATACATCCACGAGGGTGACACTCTGCCCACGGATTTTGTCTGCCCGATCTGCAAGCACGGTGCCGACGATTTTGAAAAGCTGTAACCCTGAAAGCTAAGACTTCATCCAGCGCTTGGTCTCGGTTTTGATCTCGCGCCGCATCATGATAAGCACCAGAAGGTTGATCGACGTCAGTGCCGCAATGGAAAAATCGGCAAGATCCCACACGCTGTCGGGGGCAACCGCGCTCCCGATCACGATGCAAGCGCCCACTGCCGCAATATACAAATAACGCCAAATCCTGCCATGCCCGAGAAACGCAACGCTCTCCATGCCGTAATTTGCCCAGCAGAGCACTGTGGCATAGCCAAAGCAGAATACCGCCGCGCAAAAGAACCACTCCGACCAAGTGCCAAGCACCGAGGAATAGGCGCGAATGGTCATCATAACGGGGTCGTGCCCCAGCATTTCAACCTGCGGGAGGCTGACGAGGATCACCAAAGCGGTTGCCGTACAAAGCAAAATGGTATCCACAAACACTTCAAAAATCCCCCATATCCCCTGCGACGCAGGGCTGTGCGCATCCGCCGCCGCGTGTGCTGTGGGAGCAGTGCCGCATCCCGCCTCGTTGGAGAGAAGCCCGCGCATGGTTCCCGTGCGCAGAGCGCTTGAGGTGAGAAAGCCAAGTACACCGCCGCCCATGCTTGCGGGAGAGAATGCTTCGCGAAAGATCGCCCCAAACGCTCCCCCCACTTTTTCATGACACACGATCAACACCGCAATAGATAAAATAATATACCCCGCACTCATGATGGGAACCAGCAACTCTGTCAGCGACGAGATTCCACGGCTCCCCCTGAGGATAATGGGAAACGCCAGCACAAGGAGCAGGACACCGCCCACCCATGCAGGGAGCGAAGTCACCCCCGACCATGCGTGGCTGACGGCGTTGACCTGAATAACACAGCCCATCGTCAGCGCGTCAACAATCATAAGCACCGCAAAGAGCCCCGAAATGATCGCCGCCGTGCGAAACCGCCCTTTCGAGAGAAAATGATCCTTTATGTAATAATACGCCCCGCCGAAAAAGCCGTGCTTTCCACTCCTGCGGTGCGACACGGCAAGCAGGATCTCGGCGTATTTGAGAATCATTGCCACAAGTGCCGAGATCCACATCCAAAAAACGGCACCCACACCGCCAATCGCAATGGCGTTTGCAACGCCCACGATATTCCCCACGCCAAGTGTCCCCGCCAAGGCAAGCATCACGGCGCGAAACGGAGAGGTACCGCCCGAGGGCGTGGGTAACGTCATGGCACGGAGCATCCTACGCGGGCTTTTCAGTGGTGCGCCCTTTAAATAAAAGATGAAAAAAATGCCGCTCCCACCCAAAAGTATGGGTAATATCCCACCCGTGAGGATCCATTTGAGCATCGTTTCTCCCTCCTTTTTTGACACTGATCTATTCTATGCCCCGCCTCAAAGAAGTATGCATTTCCCGAAAACCGTCGATTTTAGCACCCGATACCCCCTCCCAAACAATAAAATTGTTAAAATAATGTGAATATTACGCCAAAAGGCTTGATTTTTTTGAAAAAAGGTTTAAAATAATAGCAGATTTTAGCACTCCAAGCCAATGAGTGCTAATTCCAAAAAATAAAAAACAAATAATCAGACAAATAAATAAGGAGGACTCTGAATTATGAATATCAAACCTTTATCCGACAGAGTTGTAGTAAAATCGGTAGAAGCAGAGGAAAAGACCAAGACCGGTATTTTTCTGACTGCTTCGGCGCAGGAAAAGCCCCAGGTAGCTGAGGTCGTTGCAGTCGGCCCCGGTGCACGCGACGATAACGGCAAGCTGATCCCCATGGAGGTCAAGGTTGGCGACAAGGTCATCACGGGCAAGTACTCGGGAACCGAGGTCAAAATGGACGGCACCGAATACACCATTGTAAAGCAAAGCGACATTCTCGCAATCGTAGATTAACGGAGGAAAATAATTATGGCAAAAGATATTCTTTACGGAATTGAAGCACGCAACGCCCTTGTGCGCGGCGTGGATAAGCTGGCAGACACAGTCAAGATCACGCTCGGCCCCAAGGGCAGAAACGTCGTGCTTGACAAAAAATACGGCTCTCCCCTCATCACCAACGACGGTGTGACGATCGCCAAGGAGATCGAGCTTGAGGACGAGGCTGAAAACATGGGCGCACAGCTCGTAAAAGAGGTTGCGACCAAGACCAACGACGCGGCAGGCGACGGTACAACTACCGCTACCCTGCTTGCACAGGCGTTCGTCCGCGAGGGCATGAAGAACGTCACTGCGGGTGCCAACCCCATGGTCGTGCGCAAGGGCATGAAAAAGGCTGTTGACGCCGCTGTTGAGGCACTGGTTGCCAACTCCAAGAAGGTCAACGGCTCGGCTGACATCGCACGCGTAGGTACCATCTCGGCAGGCGACGAGGTCATCGGTCAGTTGATCGCGGACGCAATGGAGAAGGTCACCGCCGACGGCGTTATCACCATTGAGGAATCCAAGTCAGCTGACACCTACTCCGAGGTCGTTGAGGGTATGCAGTTCGATCGCGGTTACCTCTCGCCCTACATGGCAACCGACATGGATAAGATGGAGACCGTTTATGACGACGCTCTGATCCTTGTTACCGATAAGAAGATCTCCAACATCCAGGAGATCCTGCCCCTGCTTGAACAGATCGTTCAGTCGGGCAGAAAGCTGCTCATCATTGCAGAGGACGTTGAGGGCGAGGCTCTCACCACTCTCGTGCTCAACAAGCTCCGCGGCGTATTCAACTGCGTTGCCGTAAAAGCTCCCGGCTTTGGCGACAGACGCAAGGAAATGCTGCAGGACATCGCGATCCTCACGGGCGGTCAGGTCGTTTCCTCCGAGATCGGTCTGGAGCTCAAGGACGCTACCGTTGATATGCTCGGTCACGCACGCCAGATCAAGGTCAACAAGGAGCACACCATCATCGTTGGCGGTGCAGGCGACTCGGCTGACATCAAGGCACGCGTGGCACAGATCCGCAACGCCATTGCCGAGACCACATCCGACTTCGACCGCGAAAAGCTGCAGGAGCGCCTTGCAAAGCTGGCAGGCGGCGTAGCAGTGATCAAGGTCGGTGCCGCTACCGAGGCTGAAATGAAGGAAAAGAAGCTCCGCATTGAGGACGCGCTCAACGCAACCAAGGCTGCCGTTGAGGAAGGCATCGTTGCAGGAGGCGGCACCGCTTACCTCAACGTTATTCCCGAGGTTGCAAAGCTGGTTGACGCGGTTGACGGCGACGAAAAGACCGGTGTCAAGATCGTGCTCAAGGCACTCGAAGAGCCCGTACGTCAGATCGCAACCAACGCAGGCTTTGACGGCGGTGTTGTGGTTGATAAGATCCTCAGCTCGGGCAAGGTCGGCTACGGCTTTGACGCTTACAACGAGGTTTACTGCGACATGGTTGCAAGCGGAATTGTTGACCCCACAAAGGTTACCCGCTCGGCACTCCAGAACGCAGCTTCGATCGCGTCGGTCATCCTCACCACCGAATCCGTGGTAGCCGACAAGAAGGAAGAAGCACCCGCTGCAGCACCTGCCGCAGGCATGGGCGGCATGGGCGGCGGAATGTATTGATCAAAACCGCATAAATTATGGGAAGAAGCTGTTTTTCGGCTTCTTCCCTTTTTGGTTCCCCCTATAAAAAACAAGAAAAGCATTGATTTTTAACAAAAAATATGATACAATAAAAACAGTTGCAAAGGCTATCTTGCAATAGTAGAAGTAGAAGTGGATGTGAATGAAACAGATGGAGATGGGCGTTATGGAACGAATCCTATATGATGATCAGATCGTGGCAATCAACCGCAGCAAAGCAGAAAACCATTCCGATTCGATCGCTTACAAGGATAAAAACGGCGGTGGGAACATTGATCTTCATACCTGTGCAATCAACTACCAACAAGAGCATAAAACCGACCATATCCGGTGCATTGGAGAAAGGCATGCCGAAAAAGGCTATTTCCTTCTGTATACAAGCGGAATCAAAACAAAGATCCTATTCAAAAAAAGCATTGTTTTCAGAAATCATGTTCTTCACGGAACAAGACGGCGGCGGTTTTTACAGCTGCAAAAAATGATTTTGGAAACCAAATATACAACCTACGATCTTTCATAGTCTTTTTCATCAAAGCATCGCAAATAACAGGATTCTGTTTTTTGACATAAAACCGTAAACTTTTTATAAATCCCCTTGCCTTCCATCAACGTTTGTGATATACTTTTTATCAGTTACTACGTTGATGGGAGGCTTTTGCTTTGCAAGATAATCAAAACCGCCGATCCCCTGCCGCACACGTCAGGCGTTATATTCTTTGGAGCGTCCTGTTTGGCATCCTCTTTTTGCTTGGATGCGCTTTGCTGGTGGTGGGTATCTGGTATATCAACACCTACAATCTCGAATTCAAAGAGCTACTCTACACGCTCGCCTCTCCGCTCAAAGGAACGGGCGACGGCACGATGAAGCAGATCCTCTCCGCCTGCGTACCGCCCGTGTGCGTTTTAGCGGCGCTGTATATTACGGCTGTGATCCTGCTTTTCAAAAAGCAGGAATCCACCCGTACTTTGCGCCGTGTTGGGGCAGCACTCTGTTGCGTCCTGCTTGTGGGTTCCATGGTCTTCTCTCTCTTTGCCTTCCGCATCCCCGGGTATATCGTAGCGCTCATGGATAAGACCACCATCTATGAGGACTGGTACGTTGATCCCGACACTGTAAGCATCACATCCAACGGCAAGACCAAAAATCTCATCTACGTCTATCTGGAAAGCATGGAAACCACCTACGCCTCCACCGATGCAGGCGGCAAACAAAAGGGGGTCAACTATATGCCGCTTATGACCGAGCTTGCAAACAACTACCTCTCCTTTACCGACAAAGAGGCAGGGCTACTCGGCGGTTTTCACTCCCCGAGCGGCACGACATGGACAATGGCGGCGCTGCTTGCCACGACAGCAGGCATTCCCTTCTCCTTTCCTCTTGGAGAAAACGGGCACAACAAAATGTCACAACGCGAGAACTTTGCGCCCAATTTAACCACTTTGGGCGATATTCTTGAGGAAAAGGGATATCGTCAAATGTTCCTATGCGGCTCAAACAGTGTGTTTGGAGGCAGAAAAAACTACTTTACCCAACACGGAAATTATGAGATCTTCGACCTTTACACCGCGCGCGACGAGTATTACATTCCATACGACTACCACGACGGGTGGTGGGGCTTTGAGGATTATACCCTATACGATGTCGCAAAAGACAAATTAACAGATCTTGCGTCGGACGATCAGCCATTTAACTTTACCATGCTCACGGTCGACACCCATCACGTTGGCGGACATCGGTGCAAGCTATGCGGCTATCGGTATGACGAACGCATTGCAAATGTCGTTTCCTGCGCTGACCGTCAGCTTTTCAATTTCATTTCGTGGTGCATGGAGCAAGAGTTTTACGAGGATACTGTCATCATCGTAACGGGCGATCACCCACGTATGGACACCATCCTGATCGGCGAAACCGAAGATTACGACCGCACCATTTACAATTGTTTTTTTGGTGCCTCCATCACACCCGAGGGAAAAACAACCGAGCGCATTTTCACAAGCTTTGACATGTTCCCCACCACCTTGGCAGCAATGGGCTTTACCGTTGAAGGCAACCGCCTAGGGCTTGGGGTCAACATCTTTTCGGCAGAGCCTACCTTAGCCGAGCAGCTTGGATACGAGTACCTTGACACCGAGATCCAAAAATTCTCGGAATATTACATCAAAGAATTTTCATAAAGAAGCAAAAAAAAATCGGCGCAGAACCGTTCAGTGGATCTGCGCCGACTTTTTTATTTGTTTTTATGGCATTGCCCATGCAACGCGCATTGGGAGCAGTTGCCGCAGGAGGTCTTTCCCTGCTTTTTATCGCGGATCATCTTTACCGCAACGGCGGTGAGGATCCCAAACACGATCACGGCAACAGCGATCGTTCCCATATTGTTTTGTAACCACGTCAGCATGAAAAGCACCTCCTTTAGGCAATTGACGTAGAGTTTAAATTTTTTTCGTTAATTTGTTGGATTCTTTATACGGTCTGAACAAGAGGAACAGCATTCCAACAAGCACCAGTACTGCCGCGATCACGCCAAGGACATTGGCAGAGCCGCCAAACAGCATACCGAACTGGTAGATCATGAGCGAGATCGCATAAGCAAACACGCATTGATAACCGATTGCAAACGCCGTCCACTTGGGGCTGTTCATCTCTCTGCGGATGGCACCCATCGCAGCAAAGCAGGGCGCGCAGAGCAGATTGAACACAAGGAACGAAAAGCCTGCCAGTTTGCCAAGTCCCGCAAAGTCGGTCACACCAAATACGGCAACCACCTCTTCCTTTGCCAAAAGCCCCATGATGGTTGCAACCGCCGCTGTAGGATCGCCAAAACCGAGAGGTGCAAAGAGCCATGCGATCGCACCGCCGATGATATTCATGACGCTTTTGCCGCCCTCGGGCATTTCAAGATAGAAGCCGAAGGAACCGTCAACCACACCAAACACGGTGCCAAGCCAAATAACAATGGTGGAAAGCAGAATCACGGTGCCCGCCTTTTTGATAAACGACCAACCACGCTCCCACATCGAGCGCAGAACATTTGGAACGGTGGGCATATGGTATGCGGGAAGCTCCATAACGAACGGCGCGGGATCTCCTGCAAACATCTTTGTCTTTTTGAGCATGATTCCCGATACGATCACGGCGGCAATGCCGATGAAGTAGCAAACGGGACCCAACCACCAGCCCTTGTCGGGGCCGCCAAACAACGCGGCGGCGATCATGGCAATGATCGGCAGCTTTGCACCGCAGGGGATAAATGTGGTAGTCATAATGGTCATGCGGCGGTCACGCTCGTTTTCGATCGTTCGAGACGCCATGATACCGGGAACACCGCAGCCAACACCAACCAGCATGGGAATAAAGGATTTTCCGGAAAGACCGAAACGTCGGAAAATGCGGTCGAGCACGAACGCAATACGCGACATATAGCCGCACGCCTCAAGAAAGGCAAGGAATATAAACAGCACGAGGATCTGAGGCACAAAACCGAGAACGGCACCTACACCGCCAACGATTCCGTCCAATACAAGACTCTCAAGCCACGGAGCACAATTGACTGCGGTCAGCGCGTTTCCAACCAGCACGGGAACACCCGGGATCCACCAACCAAAGCCCTCATCGGGTGCAGGCTCGGTAAATCCATAGCCATACGCAGTTTCAATGGCGGCGGCTAAATCAGCACCCGTCGCGGTTGCCGTCAGAGTCTCAAAGGTCTCTTCATCCTCATATTCCCAACTCACCTCAACATCATCGGGAATCAAAACGTCAAGTACAACCAGCGCATTTTTAAGCTCGTCGGCATCAACATCTTCCATCTCAAGTGCTTTGGAAAGCGCAGATGTTTCAAGTCCGTTTTCATCGGCGTATGCAAGAAATGCATTGATAACATCACTTGCCTCGGCATATTCTCCCGCCGACTCCTCATAAGCCGCTCTTCCCTTTCCAAGCAGGAAAAAGCCGTCGCCAAACAAACCGTCGTTTGTCCAGTCGGTCACCCAAGTACCAACGGTTGTAACCGAAATGTAATAAACCGCAAACATCACGATCGCAAAGATCGGCAGAGCGAGAAAACGGTTGGTCACCACACGGTCGATCTTATCCGAAACGGTCAGTCGGCTTTTATTTTTCTTGTTAAAGCAATCGGAAACGATCTTTGTGATGTAATTGTAACGTTCATTTGCAATGATCCCCTCGGCATCATCGTCAAGCTCGCGCTCCGCCGCCTCAATATCCTTTTCAATGTGACGGACCGTCTCGGGCGAAAGCTGCAACTGCTCCATGACCCGCTCGTCGCGCTCAAAGATCTTAATAGCATACCATCTTTGACGCTCGGCGGAAAGGCCATGAACCGTTACCTCCTCGATATGTGCCAAAGCATGCTCGACCTCACCCGAGAAAATATGCTTGGGCTCGGTGGGTTTTCCTGCCTTTGCAGCCTCAATCGCCGCCTCGGCAGCCTCCATAACCCCCTCGCCCTTCAGTGCAGAGATCTCCATGACGGGACAGCCCAGCGCACGGGAAAGCTTTTGAATGTCGATCTTATCTCCGCTTTTTTGCACCATATCCATCATGTTGATGGTAACCACTACGGGGATCCCAAGCTCAATGAGCTGAGTAGTGAGATAAAGATTACGTTCGAGATTAGTTCCGTCCACCAAATTGATGATTGCGTCAGGGCGCTCTCCAACGAGGTAGTTTCTTGCAACCACCTCCTCCAAAGTATACGGAGAGAGAGAATAAATGCCGGGCAGGTCGGTGATGGTAACACCCTCGTGCCGTTTCAGCTTGCCTTCCTTTTTTTCAACGGTAACCCCCGGCCAGTTTCCAACAAACTGATTAGAACCCGTAAGGACATTAAACAATGTCGTTTTTCCGCTGTTTGGATTTCCCGCCAAGGCAATTCTGTAATCCATTTTATTAGTTCCTTTCTTCTTTTGCGGCGTATTTACTCGCGTTTTTAAGTTAGCGACAGCTAACCGTTGGATAAAAATTGAGAGTTATCCCCAGACCATCCGGGATTATTCCACCTCGATCAGATCAGCATCCTCTTTACGCAAGGTCAACTCATACCCGCGCACATTGAGTTCGATCGGATCTCCCAGCGGTGCCACCTTGCGAACGTAGATCTCCACGCCCTTGGTGATACCCATATCCATAATACGTCGCCTGAGCGCGCCCTCACCGTGAAGCTTTACAACCCTTGCCGTTCCGCCGATCTTCACCTGCTTCAAAGTTTTCACAGATGTTCCCCCTTTCCGTCCCAATCACATTTTAAAAAGTTAGCCTCTGCTAACTGCATATCATTATACAACCTTTGGAGATATTTGTCAATCATTTTTTTTTACATTTTTCATTTTTGTCGTTTTGACGAAAATAAAAAGATTCAAGCTGTGCGAAAATAAGAATATTAAACAAATTTTGAAATCTCCCCTTTTATACCCATATTTCCAATATAATTACAACCAAAATTTTTAGATTTTTTAAAAGTTTTTTTCAAAAAAGGCTTGACAAATTGCCAAAAGCATGGTATAATATCGTACGTTCCGCAAAGCGATAGTTCGCACGCGAGCAGTTGCTGGTGTGGCTCAATGGCAGAGCAGCTGATTTGTAATCAGCAGGTTGATGGTTCGACTCCGTTCACCAGCTCCAAACCAAAGTCCACACATGTGGACTTTTATATGGGAGATTTCCCGAGTGGCCAAAGGGGGCAGACTGTAAATCTGTTGCGTCTTCGCTTCGGTGGTCCGAATCCACCATCTCCCACCAAAAAAACGCACTTTTGTCTACCGACAAAGGTGCGTTTTTTGAATGAAGCGCGCCTGTGGCGCATGAAAAATGAAGCAGGGCTTCGCCCTATGAAGTGTGCCTTCGGCACATGAGGATGTGCGGGAGCGCTTCGCTTCATGTTCCGCTTGCGGAACGCTTCATGGCAACGGCAACTTGTTGCAGTTGCCGCTTCATATTGCCAACGGCAATGCTTCCTCTATTGGAACTAACATTCGTGAGGCACAGTATGCTCACGGTAAGGCTGATTTTATTGCCAAACTTCAAATCGCGCTTAAGGAAGCCAATGAAACAGGGTATTGGTTAGAACTTTTGTACAAGACAAACTACATTACCGAAAGCGAATATAGTGTGCTCGATTCTGCTTGCACGAGTATCAGAGTAATGCTTGTTTCTTCTATCAATACAGCAAAGGAGAGATAATAATGTTTATTTATTGCTTGTACATTAGTGGTTCTATGACAAGAGATGAAATACACAATGCAATCGACGACTGTGCTATCTGTAAAGCATGGTCGAAAAAACGGGCAATAAAGAAATTTAAAAAGATGTATTGTAATTTCGAAGAATCAGATGTTTTTCGTGTAAAATACAACAAATACGGGATCGCTGTGTTAACCGATTATTGATTTGCGCACCTTTTTTTGCATTTTCACCTACACCTGCGCACCGTTTGTGCGTTTCTATCCAAGCCGCAGGGCGACCCCGAAGAGAGTTTGCCGAGCTTTTTTGGGCCCCGTAGTCTTGATATGCAGTCAATGCGCTTACGCATGAAATTGTAGCGAAGTTACGTATGGCATCACGCGCAAGCGTGTATCATTCTACAGTAGATAAAACCGTTTCACAAGGCTTTCCTTTTTTGAATCCGTAATACAATTTACCCCCGCCGGTTAAAATGCCGACGGGGGCTTTTTTATGATTGCTTCATGCTCATTCGAGCCAATCGCTGCAATCAATATCTTTGGAATTTCCAACGCCGGAACCGTTGGAAACCGCTAAACTTTTGTTCTTTGGCGAAATGGTTATGATCCGCCCAATCATGCTTTTTCCCGCATCTGCTGCCTCGCCCGTGGGGCTGTAATGGAAATCGGAATACACAAGCAGTGCACTGTTTTCACTGAGCGGCAGAATATAAGTGTAATAACAGGATTGCTTCTTGTTTGTAGAGTTTTGAGGGTCGGACAGCTCGATCTCGATATGATCCTGCCATTCAAGTCCCGAGGGATCGGAGGTGGCTCTGAGGAAGAGACCGTCACGTCCGTAGCTCGCCAGAGTGACACCGCAATCCAAGGTCACGATAAAGGGACGAACACCAACTTCGTCAAATTTTACGGGCTCGCTCCACGTCTTGCATTCATCGGTGGAACGCACCATATAACAAGGACGATTGTCGCCGGTGCGCAGTAGCATGACGATCGATCCGTCGGGCATCAGCGACATCGTTGCTTCACTTAAACCGCCAAAGCCCTTTCCGTTGTTGTAGTTCTGCGCTTCCTCAAGCACCGCATCGGTCACGTCAATTCGAGATACGAGGTTCCACGTGCGCGCGTTGTCCTCCGAGCAGAATACAAAGGTACTGAAATACTGGCTGTATTCGCTGATCTCACCCGTTTTAGGATCCAATCCTCTCGCATACACGGTGTAATAGAGCTT
>JAFTXB010000233.1 GCA_017461825.1 Clostridia bacterium | reverse complement strand
CCATCAATTCGTTGCGCACGAGAAGCTCGGTGCGAAAGTCCCCCTCCGAGCCCGCCTCCCCGAGCCAATAGACCAGATGCCGCTCGGCAGATATATAATCGTTTTTATGCAAATATTCATCTAACTTTGAAAGGATCCGATCGATCGAAACGCATCCGTTTGCCATACCTATACCTCCTGTTTTTTCATCAAACATAGCATTCAGTCAAAGAGCAATCGGAGCTGCAAGAGCCGATCTCGCCCCTCTATTCGTTTAATATTATACACTTTTTTGCACCTTTGGTCAATATCAAATCCAAAAATAAATAGAAATGACCCTTGACCGCCTGCACAAGCATTCGATCAAGGGTCATTTCTGCTCACTCTTGGTATCTAACATCATTTGTTTATCCTCTCTTTCATTAGTCTGCCTTTTGTCATGCCCTCTCCCGCTTCAAACACTCAACACATTTCTTTAGCAAGAATACCATCTGTTTGTTTTCGTTCGATTTTTTTGAAAAAGGCGAAATTTTTTTGAATCTTTTTCCTCTCCGTTTCGGCGATACACTTCGAATCCGATTTCTCACAAAATCTATCTCCATGCGTTACACCGCCGTGTTTCGTACAGTTTTATTCTCCTCCCACATTCTCACTCACGCTACTCCTCGCTCTCACACTCAGATTCGCGGATCGATCTCAACGGTCAGAAAAGATTCCGTTTTTACTTGCCCATCGGCCCTTACCTCCTTTGCATCTATAGTATACCATATTTTTTTAGCTTTTGCAATTGGCAGAATGCAAAAAGTTTCCAATATTTTTTTGTACAAAAGATAGAAATTGGGCAAACCGAACAACTTTTTCTTTACAAACCCCAAAAACTGTGATATAATGGATATATGTTGCGGTTGAAAAACACTGTATTGGATATAAAAAACGACTTCTTTTGCGGAAGTCGTTTTTTATTTGATCATGCTCTGTAAAGCAAGCCGTTTTGCTTGAGGTAGTCCACAAGCATCATCGTCCAGTCGGTCTGAATAAAATCAAAGCCGCGCTTTGCAAGCCAGCCCCAGCCAAGCTCGGGATCGCCGCAAAGAGCCGTGTCATCAGAGTGTCCTGCCGCAAGCTGATCCTTATAGTTGTAAATAATTGAATTGACCCAAACAAGCTTTCCGTCGCGGTGCATCATGTCAATAAATTCGGGAGATGCGACCGTTGCGTCATCCTTAACAAACAACACCTCGGCACCAATGTAGTTGATGTTGCTCCTGAGAAGCCGCTCATGCATCGGATGCTCGTTCTTGACGATCGGCAAATAAGGCAGCTCGGGAGCCACATCCTCCAAAACCTCAAACACCTTATCGGAGGGCGCGGATTTTACGAGGATCTGATCGGTCATTCCGTGACGCTTGATTGCCTCATAAATTTCCTTCGGATGTCCCCAAAACTTGTCAACATTGATGTAGCAACGCCCCTTGAATGATTCCAGCAGCTCGTCCAAGGTGTTCACACCGAACTGCGTGTATGTGCGGTCGTAGTTGACGTAACGCAGGTGAGAGATCTCCTCGCTCGTCATTTTGCGGATATGCTCCATATGATACAAATGGTGAGGCTCCATACCGGGATGGAAAATATAAAGCTTGCCGTCGGCACTCATCTCTACGTCGATCTCGATCATATCAGCGCCTTGCTTGAGCGCGATTTCATAGCTTGTCAGCGTATTGCAGGGAATATTTCCACCAAAAGCACCTCTGTGTGCTACAATCAATATTTTTTCTTGAGCAGATTTCCTTAAGTCAAAATTCATCTTCGTTAACCTCGTTTCAAGCTTGGTGTTCATATATTATATAACAAAAGCAAGAAATTATCAATAGTTTTTTCACATTTTTTTATTATTTTGTATATTTTTAATGGTATATACAAGAAAGCGTTTTGTATGAAAATGGGGTACCGCGCAAATATCGCACGATACCCCTTTTCATTTTAAACGGTTTCTTTTTTCTTTCTGAATCCAAAAAGCGCCAAAGCCGAAACTGTTACCAAAACAATCAGCATTCCGCTTGAACGGAACGAACCTGAGCAGCCGTCCGCAGGTTCGGCAGTTGCGTCTCCCGTGTCACCCGTGTCAACAGATGTGTCAACGGGCAGAGGTTCAATTGTTTCGGATTCCAACACCTCACCGCAGGTCGGGCAAAGCTTTTCCTTCAACCCTGCAACACCGGGTTGAGCTTCTACGGTAACCGTCCAGTCGGTCGGTGCACCGTGTCCCGTTGCCGGAACAACCGCCTGTGCTGTCAATACCGTGCCGCAGACCGAGCAATGCGCGCCTGCGGTCAATCCGCTCTGCGTGCAGGTAGGCATCACTGCCGCATCCTCCGCCTCGGTGTGTCCAAGAGCGGGAATCGCAGTCTGCTTGATGGTAACTGTTCCGCAAACGGCGCATGTACGCCCTTCGGTAAGACCGCTCTGCGTGCAGGTTGCGGGAACTCCCGATTGGATCAGCTCGGTATGTCCCAATGCAGGAATCACCGTCTGCTTCACCGTGACAGTGCCGCAAACCGTACAGTGCTTTCCTTGCGACAAACCTGTTGTCGTGCAGGTTGCGGGCACCATTGCATCGGTCGCTTCCGTATGTCCGGTTGCGGCAATCGGTCTTGTCTCATAATGCGTACAAGAGCCACAGTTTCTGCGCTCACTTCCATTTTCGGTACAAGTTGGAGATTGAATTTTTACCCAGCCTCCAAAGATGTGTCCCGTTGCAGCAATCTCCTGCGTTTCATAGTGATCGCAAGCCTCACAATCTATGCGCTTACTGCCTTTTTCGGTACAAGTCGGAGAACTTGTTGTCACCCATGTGCCAAGGGTATGACCGAGTGCGTCGGTCTCTCTCGTCTCATAATAATCGCAAATGCCGCAATCTCTTCTTTCGCTTCCCTTTTCTGTACAAGTGGAAGCAAGCACCTGTGTCCAAGCCCCAAAGGTGTGCGTGTCAGTTACGGGGACCGTCTCATGACCGCTGATGTAGGTATCGCAATCTTCGCACCACACTCCCGCCGTATAACCAGCCTCTTTGCAGGTCGCGGCTTTTGCTGCAACAGATACTGTGTTGACATGGAGACACTTTGTTACCTTTACCGATCCATTGGAGACCGTTGCCGAAACATCCGACAAAGCATCGTTATAACATTCACGGAGCTTTACCGTAATCGGATACTCTCCGACCTCGGCATCCTCGGCAATTTGAAAAGTCAACGTAACCAAGGTTCCCGTTGCCGTTGAATTTGCGTCGGCGCTCCACATCAAGTTGACCCCTCGGTCGAAATCCTTGATTATCGTACCGTTTTCAGCATTTGTCAGCGTCAAAGCGTCATCATACTCCAATGTCAGCCGAAGATAAGCAACCCCCGGATTTTCGGTTACTTTCAATATAACCGTGACGGTATCTCCCGCCAAAGCGGTTTTGCTTTCGGAGGTGATCGTCAAACTGTTAGCCGCGGCAGGCGTAGCGGCAACCGCAATGAGCGAAAACATCAAAACGGAAACCGTTAAGACCGCCAATATCCATAATGCGTTTTTTTTCATTTTTTAACCCTTTCTTATGCAGCAGGGCCGAGAACGACCGTGGAGGAACCAAGATCATCGTCATAATTTGCCATATACTTTCTCAGCAACAAAAGATCGCGTCCGTCGATTTTTCCATCACCGTTAGCATCGGCACCTTCGGAAACCGTTACTGTAGAGGTCTGTGTATCGTCATTGTAATTGGACATATATTTTCTCAAAATCAATACATCCTTGCCGTCCACGGTCTCATCCCCGTTCACATCGCCGTATACCGTTGCGTTTACAACCTCGATCACACCGTCCACAGTATAAAGAGGCACGCTATTATAGGTTTCGTCATAGCACTCGCGAAGCACCAGATCGACCGTATAATCACCAACTGCGGCATTCTCTTTGACTTCAAAGGTAAGTGTTACAAGTGTGCCGTTTGCGGTGGAATTGCTGTCGGCACTCCAAACAAGGTTCACGCCTTGGTCAAGATCGCTGATAATACTTCCGTTTTCAACAGTTTTAAGTGTTAATGCCTCGGTATCGTACTTTACAGTCAAGCGCAGATAAGCAACACCGGGATTGTTTGCAAGATCAAGAACGACCTTCACCGTATCCCCGGGCTTAGCCTGCTTGGATTCGGCAGTCAGCGTAAAGGAATTAGCGGGAGGAGCAACAGTTACTTCGGAAACCTGATCTTCGATCTTAAAGAGCTCTTCATCACAAATCTTGCAGCTTACACTGCGGTATTCCGCCTTATCCTCGGACATCATAACATCGGAGATTTCAACCTCATCATGCTGACAGCGAATGTGAACATCAAAGGTAGCCGTAAGTCCCGCCCAGTTGACCGTAACCGTCTTTTTTCCGTAAGAGCTGCTATCAAATCCGCTCAACGTATAACCGTTTGCAATATATTGTCCATCATCGGTTTTCAGAACCAATCCCGCGGGGTTGAGAACATCGTTAAGGTCATATACCGTAGTATTCGGCCGTTTTGCAATCGAAACCGACTTGGAGATCAGTGCATTGGGGGTAGGTGTAGAATCCCATTCCCAACCTGCGGCGATCATCGACTGCTTGTCGGCATCCGAAATGCTCACAGACGTGAAGCACTTGCTTCCGGAACCGCTTCCGATCAGATCATATATGTTTTCAACTTTCTTTTCAAGATTCTTTTCATCATTCCAAAAGCCTGTTACATAATTCACCGTAGACTTTTCCCAGTCCTTGGTAATGGTGTTGGAATATACCAAGCAACGATTAACAGTTCCTGTGTTGCTGCCAAACAGACCGCCCATGTTGAAATATGCGGTGCAAAGGCTTTCCGTAGCCTCTGTCCACAAATTTTTACTATATCCGGAGACACTCTTGATATAAACATAATCCTTATTGCCGTTCGCTACACAGTCTTCGGTTGTTCCGGCGTTTGCGCCTGCAATGTTGCCCAAGTAAACGGCATTCTTTGAAGGCGCACCGATAACAGCAACACCGAGAGCCGATGTCTCTTTTGTACCGTTCGTTTGACGGCCCTTAACTGTGGAACCCGTTACACTGCATCTTCTGATCGTACCGTTATTCTCACCGGTAATACCGCCCACATAAAGTCCCGCCTGCGTATAATAGCTGTCTCCACTGGCGGAAACATTCTGAGCTGCCGTATTGGTAACATCCACCGTTCCGTTGACAAAATGCACGTTGTCCATGGTACCCATGTTAACATTACAAACCCCGCCAACTGTTAACGTAATCGCTCTTAAATATCCGCCGCCGGTAACCTTTGCCCCTTTGACGGTCAGGTTTTTGATCGTGCCGTTGTTCCACGCAAATATCGCATGGATTTGTCCGCTCAGACCCGAGATCGTATGTCCGTCACCGTCAAAAACGCCTTGG